>JVVZ01000254.1:0-3100 GCA_001062585.1 Neisseria meningitidis | reverse complement strand
TTTGAGCTAAGGCGAGGCAACGCCGTACCGGTTTAAAGTTAATCCACTATAAAATCCCCGTTTCAGACGACCTTTAAGAAAGAACATTATGTATCACGCATTCGGCGGCGCGGCAGGCGTACGCAACCTGACCGACCGCTTTTACGACCTGATGGAACTCGAGCCGCAATACCGCGCCTTGCGCCAAATGCACGGCGAAGACATGACGCTGATTCGCGAAAAACTCTACGAATTTTTCAGCGGCTGGCTCGGCGGCCCGCCCTTGTTCGAGCAAAAATACGGCCATCCCATGCTGCGCGCGCGGCACATGCCCTTTGCCGTGAATATGCAAGTGCGCGACGAATGGGTCGCCTGCTTTGCCCAAGCCATGAACGAATTGGAAATCGGCAAAGACCTCGCCGAGCCCGTCCTTATCCGCATTTTTGCAATGGCGGACTGGATGCGCAACCAAAACGAAGAAGGCGTAGACCCGCCCATGTCGCCGATGGCGGTCGATCCCGAAATCCGCATTCCTGAGCTGAAAAACGTCTTAAAGCAATACGGTGTAGACGGTTATTTTAGGGAATTTGCAGACTAAGGTTCATCTGAAAATGCCGATATCGATTAATGAATACAAGAGAGTATGTAATGAAAAAATGGTTAGGAAAGATCGCAATTGTTTTGTTTGGATTAGGGCATATGGCTAATGCAAGTAACATCCCAAATTTTGCAGAAACAGAACTAGAGGCAAAACAAGGCAATGCTGCATCGCAATTTAATTTAGGTTTGATGTATTACTCAGGGAAAGGAGCGCCCAAAGATTATAAACAGGCAGAACATTGGTTCCGTAGAGCAGCAGAGCAAGGAGACGTGGATGCGCAGACCAATCTAGGAGGGTTGTATTATCAGGGAAAGGGTGTTGTCCAAGATTATAAGAAAGCTAAATATTGGTTTCAAAAAGCTGCTGCACAAGGCTTTGCTAAAGCCCAATATGATTTAGGATTAATCTATTTTTTGGGTAAGGGTATAGAGCAAGATTACGGGCAAGCAGCTCAATGGTATGAAAAGGCAGCAAAACAAGGATATCTTGATGCTCAATATGATTTAGCCATTATGTATGATAACGGATTAGGTGTCGGTAAAGCGCCTGAGAAGGCGTTCCAATGGTATCAAAAGGCGGCGGAGCAGGGAGATAATCAAGCACAATATACCGTAGCTACAAGATATATGCATGGTTTAGGCGTGCAAAAAGATTTTAAACAGGCGGTGCTATGGCTACATCGTGCAGCAGATCAAGAAAATATCAAAGCTCAATTAGATCTTGGCGTGGCTTACAGCCATGGATTCGGTGTTCGTCAAGATGATAAGCAGGCACTGTATTGGTATCGCAAGGCAGCAGAACAGGGAAATGCAGAAGCTCAATATAATTTGGGTTTGATGTATGAAGAAGGGCAAGGCATCCCCAAAAATCGAAAATTTGCCAAAGAGTGGTACAAGAAGGCTTGTGATAATGGATTCCAAGATGGTTGCACTGCATGCCGAAAGTTGAATAACGAAGGACATTAAACCTTTCCCAAAGGTCGTCTGAAACACATAGACAAACCAAAAAATACTCTGAATAAAACAGGATGTTAATATGAACAACTTATTGAAAAAAATGATGCTTGCCTTGCTGGCTGTGGGCATGGGGCAAGCAGCTTGGGCGGATGATATTCCTGATTTTAGGGGAACCCTTCAAGCGGCGGAACGGGGAAATGTGAAAGCTCAAAATAATTTGGGTGTAATGTATGAAAAAGGGCTGGGTGTCCATCAAGACTATACACAGGCAATGAAGTGGTATCGTAAGGCGGCAGAACAAGGGGCTGCCGCAGCCCAATATAATTTGGGATTGCTGTATGCCAACGATTCCAGTAATCATCAAGACTACGCACAGGCGGCAGAATGGTATCGCAAGGCTGCGGAACAAGGGCATCCCTCTGCTCAAAATAATTTGGGTGCAATGTATGCCAATGGGCAAGGAGTCCGTCAAGATTACTTACAGGCAATGGAGTGGTATCACAAGTCGGCAAAACAAGGGTATGCTCCGGCCCAAAATAATTTGGGTGTAATGTATGAAAAAGGACAAGGTGTTCGTCAAGACTATGCACGGGCAGTAGAATGGTTTCTCAAAGCTGCGGAACAAGGGACGGCTACCGCCCAATTTAATTTGGGTTTGATGTATGAAACAGGACGAGGCGTCCGCCAAGACTATGCACAGGCAGCGGGGTGGTTTCGTAAGGCTGCGGAACAAGGGGATGCCTATGCCCAACATAATTTGGCGCTTATGTACGCGTTTGGTCGAGGCGTCCCCCAAAATTATACAATTGCCAAAGAATGGCTTGGTAAGGCTTGTACCAATGGAGATCAGCAAAGTTGTGATAATTACCGTACATTGGATTAAGTAGGATAATGAAGCCTTTTCCCAAGGTCGTCTGAAACACATAGACAAACCAAGAAATACTCTGAATAAAATAGGATTTTGAGATGAAAACGTTATTGAAAAAAATGATGGTTGCTTTGCTGGCTGTGGGCATAGGGCAAGCAGCTTGGGCGGAAGACGTGTCTGATTTGGACGAACTAATACAAAAGGCAAAACAAGGCAGTGTGCCGGCACAATCTATTTTGGGAGTAACCTATCTTGTTCGTGAAGATTACGTATCGGCTGCGTATTGGCTTCGTAAGGCAGCAGAGCAAGGTCGGGAAACTGCTCAAAACAATTTAGGTTTGCTGTATTACGATGGAGTAGGAGTCAATCAGGATTACGAAGAAGCGCTAAAATGGTTTCGTAAATCAGCAGAGCAAGGGTATGCTGCTGCTCAATATATGTTGGGTGTGATGTATGCTCAAGGGCAAGGAGTCCGTCAAGATGATACGCAGGCAGTGCAGTGGTATCGCAAGGCGGCGGAGCAAGGGCATGCCAACGCCCAATATAATTTAGGTGTGATGTATGATCAAGGGCAAGGCGTCCGTCAAGATGATACACAGGCAGTGCAGTGGTATCGCAAGGCGGCAGAACAAGGGCATGCCAAAGCCCAAAATAATTTGGGTGTGATATATGTTCAAGGGCAAGGCGTCCGTCAAG
>JVVZ01000028.1:0-8258 GCA_001062585.1 Neisseria meningitidis | reverse complement strand
GTTGGAGGGGATGTCCAACTTTTGGGGTGCAGTTCAGTTTTCAGACGACCTTTTGTCTTGGCTTCAGATGTTATTTCTTCAATTCCGCCAAGATCTCGTCAACGGTTTTCTTCGCGTCGCCGAAGCACATCACGCTGTTTTCGTTGAAGAACAGTGGGTTTTGTACGCCTGCGTAGCCGGTGTTCATCGAGCGTTTGAAGACGACGACTTCTTTTGCCTTCCACACTTCCAACACGGGCATGCCGGCAATCGGGCTGTTCGGATCGGTTTGGGCGGCGGGGTTGACGGTGTCGTTCGCGCCGATGACCAGCACTACGTCGGTTTCGGGGAAGTCGTCGTTAATTTCGTCCATTTCCAAAACGATGTCGTAGGGCACTTTGGCTTCGGCGAGCAATACGTTCATATGACCGGGCAGGCGGCCGGCGACGGGGTGGATGCCGAAGCGCACTTCAGTGCCGTTTTTACGCAAAAGCTCGGTGATTTCGGCAACGGGGTATTGCGCCTGCGCCACTGCCATGCCGTAGCCCGGGGTGATGATGACACTGCTGGCGTTGCGCAGCATTTCGGCGACTTCGGCGGGTTTGACTTCGCGGTATTCGCCAACTTCTTGGCTGCCTGAGGCTGCGGCGGAACCGTCGGTACCGAAGCCGCCTGTGATGACGGAGATGAAGGAGCGGTTCATGGCTTTACACATGATGTAGGACAGAATCGCGCCGCTGGAGCCGACCAGCGCACCGGTTACGATGAGCAGGTCGTTGGAGAGCATGAAGCCTGCTGCTGCGGCCGCCCAGCCGGAGTAGGAGTTCAGCATGGATACGACCACGGGCATATCCGCGCCGCCGATGGAGGCGACCAAGTGCCAGCCGAATGCGAGGGCGATCAGGGTCATCAGGATCAGGATGAAGCCGCTACCGTCAACGGATACGAACACCAGCATCAGGATAAAGGATAAAACCAATGCGGCGAGGTTGAGCTTGTGTTTGGCGGGCAGTTGCAGCGGCGCGCTGCTGATTTTGCCGTTGAGCTTGCCGAACGCGACCAGCGAGCCGGTAAAGGTTACTGCGCCGATGAAGATGCCCAAATAGACTTCGACCAGATGGATGGTGTGCATATCGTGCGAAACGTTGCCCGGCTCGATATAGCTGTTGAAGCCGACCAAAACTGCTGCCAAGCCGACGAAGCTGTGCAAGAGCGCAATCAGCTCGGG
This sequence comes from Neisseria meningitidis, assembly GCA_001062585.1. GTDB lineage: Bacteria > Pseudomonadota > Gammaproteobacteria > Burkholderiales > Neisseriaceae > Neisseria > Neisseria meningitidis_D. Next base: position 7,051 of record JVVZ01000028.1, on the reverse strand, counting down.
CATTTCGGTCATTTCTACTTTTTTGGCTTTGTAGATGCCGATGGCCGCGCCAATCAGCATGGCGATGATGATCCAGCCCAGTCCGTTGGTGTTTTCGGAAAACACGGTAACGAACAAGGCGACCGCCATCCCCGCTACGCCGGAATAACAGCCCTGCTTGGCGGTTTCCTGCTTGGACAGCCCCGCCAGCGAGAAGATGAACAGTATCGCGGCTACGATGTACGCCGCTGTAACGAGTCCTGAAGACATGGTGATTCTCCAATTATTTGTGAAAGTAACTGTGTTTTTTAATCGGGTCGTCTGAAAACTGAATTTCGGGTTTTCAGACGACCCTGATGCTTAATGTTTTTCAAAGACGACTATGACAAACTCCCTCCGCACCAGATTGCCGCTTTTGCTGACCGCCCAATCGCGGCTTCGCTGTTCCCGAATGCAGCGCAACGGCAGGTTTTCCGACAGGGCGCGGATGTCGGCGGCATCGTAGGGCGCGAAGCCGTGCGCGGCAAACGGCAGTTTCGCCATAAAGTCTTTTTCGCAGAAATTCAGACATAGCCGCCCGCCGGATTTCAGCACGCGGCCCAGTTCCGAAAGCGCGCTTGGTGCGTCGTCCCAAAAATAGACGGTATTGACGGAAACGATTTTGTCGAAGCTTTCATCGGTAAAAGGCAGCGCGCCGCCGTCGTACAGCCGGTAATTCGCCAGCCCTGCTTCGAGAAACGGGGCATTGAATGCCTGCGCCTGTGCGTGCATTAACGGGGAAATTTCCAAACCTGTGTAATGCAGGTTTTCTGCCTGCGACAAAATGTAGCCGAGCAGCCCGCCGTTGCCGCAACCCGTTTCTAGGATGCGGTCTCCGTTTTGCAGCTGCACCGCTTCAAACGAACCGAGAATCTGTGTCAGGTTGCGCAGGTTCATCATCTGCCCGAACGCTGTTCCCGCTTCGTCATGCGGGCAGCGCAGTTGGGCGGCGGTTTGTTCGGGGGACAGGTTCATAGGGTGCTCCAACTATCGGGGCGGTTGATTCAACGTCGTCTGAAAATCTGAAATGAGGGTTTTCAGACGACCTCTGTATCGGATTTCCTATTCGCCGCCAAATTGTGCCAAAAATTCTTCTTCGGTCAGCTTGGGCGTGTCGTTTGCCAGTTCGTAATACGGGGCTTTGGCGTCGATGAAAATCTGCTCTTCCAATTTGAAATCGGCGTTGTCGGCAAACAGTCCGGCGAAGACGAAATAGCTGTCGTTCGGCAGGAAATGGTAGAACAGGTGGGTACCGCAGTTTTTGCAGAACGCGCGTTCCGCCCATTCGGACGAATGGTAGCGGGCGATGTTTTCACCGCCGTCGATTTTCGGCGGTTTGGCGGCAATCAGCGAAAACGTCGCGCCGCTACCCCAAATGCGGCACATTGAGCAATGGCAGGCGTGGACGTGTTTGTCGTGTTCCACTTCTAAAGATACGTTACCGCACAGGCATTTTGCTTTCATGGTCGAAATCCTCATATTCGAAAACTGGCTTCCAGGTCGTCTGAAAACCCGCTGCATTCGTTTTAGCGAAACTCGCTGCATTCGTTTTAGCGAAATTCGCTACGCTCGTTTTCAGACGACCCCGCTGTCAGACAGCGGCTACAAACAGCCCGATGGTGCAGACAAATCCGCCCGTCCACATTGCCGAACGCAGGCTCGGTTTGTCTTTCAGATAGCTGAAAATATAAGCAATGCGAAAGGCGATGAATGATATGGACAAAAGGTTGATGGTCGCTTGCGCGGCGTTGCCTGTGGCGTGTGCCACCAAAACGGCGGCGGCAAACGGGGCGAACACTTCAAAACCGTTTTGCTGGGCGGCATTGGCGCGCGCCGACAAACCTTGCGTATGGGCGAGAAACTCGCGCGGATTGCGGTTGTCCGACGGCTGAAAACCGCCCTGCGATTTGGCAATGAAAGAACAAAACAACGGCAGCAGGTAGGCAAGCAGGATGCACCAATAGGCTAAAGTCATGTTTTACCCTTTCCTAAACATATTCAACATCCGACGCGTAACGAAAAAGCCGCCGAAGATGTTGATGCTGGCAATCAGGATGGCGATGAAGGCAAGCAGGGTAACGAAGCCGTTGCCTTGGCTGATTTGCAGCAGCGCGCCGACGACGATGATGCCGGAAATGGCGTTGGTCACGGACATCAGCGGGGTATGCAGCGAGTGGCTGACGTTCCAAACGACGTAGTAGCCGATAACGCAGGCGAGGACGAACACGATAAAGTGGTTCAAAAATGCTGCGGGCGCGACCGCACCGACCCACAGTACCAACACGGCAGCGATAACGGCGGGCGCGAGTTTTTTCCACAGGGGAATGGGTTTCGGCTCAGGCTTGGCGGCAGGCGCGGCTTTTTCAGACGACGTTTGCTGCGGCTGGGCGGAAACTTGAATCGGCGGAGGCGGGAAGGTGATTTCGCCATCGCGGGTAACGGTCATGTTGCGGATAATCACGTCTTCGAAGTCTAGTGTGATTTCGCCGTCTTTGTTCGGGCTTAACAGCTTGGTCAGGTTGACCAAGTTGGTGGCGTAAAGCTGGGAAGACTGCCCGGCAAGGCGGTTTGCCATGTCGGTGTAGCCGATGATTTTCACGCCGTTGTCGGTTACGAACAATTCGCCCGGTTTGGTGAGTTCGCAGTTGCCGCCCGTCGCCGCCGCCAAATCGACGATGACGGAGCCGGATTTCATGCTTTCCACCATTTCTTTGGTAATCAGTTTGGGCGCGGGTTTGCCCGGAATAGCGGCGGTGGTGATGATGATGTCCACTTCTTTCGCCTGTTCGGCAAAGAGCTTCATCTCGGCGGCGATAAATTCGTCGCTCATCACTTTGGCGTAGCCGTCGCCGCTGCCGCCCGATTCTTGCGGGAAGTCGAGTTTCAGGAACTTACCGCCCATCGATTCGATTTGTTCCGCCACTTCCAAGCGGGTATCGAATGCGCGCACCACTGCGCCGAGCGAGTTTGCCGTACCGATCGCCGCCAAACCCGCCACACCGGCACCAATCACCAAAACCTGCGCGGGCGGCACTTTGCCGGCGGCAGTGATTTGACCGGTGAAGAAACGGCCGAAGGCATTGGCGGCTTCAATTACGGCGCGATAGCCGCTGATGTTTGCCATCGAAGACAAAGCGTCTAAAGCCTGCGCACGGGAAATGCGGGGCACCATGTCCATCGCCAGCGCGTTCACTTTCTTGGCGCGCAAGGCTTCGACCAAAGCCTCGTTTTGGCGCGGCCACAGGAAGCTGACAATGGTCTGCCCTTCTTTGAGCAGCGGCAGCTCGCCTTCGGACGGCGCGTTGACCTTATAAATCAAAGGGCAGGCCCAAACCGTCGCTGTATCGGCAACGGTCGCGCCTGCTGTTTGGTAAGCGGCATCGTCCAAACTTGCCGCCAAACCTGCACCGCTTTCGACAACGGTTTCAAAGCCCAGTTTGCTCAACAGGGCAACGGTGGCAGGCGTACAGGCGACGCGGGTTTCGCCGGATAATGACTCGCGTGGGATACCGATTTTCATCTCTGAATCCTTTTTTAGGTTGTCTGTATATAAATGTTAATATATTCCATATAATCCCCTTATAGCGAATTTTCAGTGGACTGGCAATAGGCAAGCCGACAATTCGGCATTTCCTTCCTGTATTGCCTTACCCATACTGCCGTCTGCGTTTGAAATCATTTCCGAAAATACGGCTTGGGTGCCGTAACATTTTTCACTGTTTCACTATATAATCCGCATTTTTTGAGCCACCGCCATGCCGCACGCCCTCATCCTCCAATTCCCCTCCGCCGAAGCCCTGCCTTCCGCCCTCCTTGCCCGCCTGCCCGAGCCTGATTACGCCGATGAAAAGCGTATGCGTTTTATTGTTGAGGAAGGGTTTTCTTTAAGCGAGGCGGACACGGCGTTACTGAGCAGCCGTCAAATCGACCACGCCGTGTTGCTCGATATGGCGTTCGGCGAACTCGGGCTGATTGTCAGCGATATGGATTCGACGCTGATTACCATTGAATGCGTCGATGAAATTGCGGCGGGCGTCGGTTTGAAAGACCGCGTGGCGGAAATTACCGAACGCTCGATGCGCGGCGAATTGGATTTCGAGCAGTCTTTGCGCAGCCGCGTCGCCCTGTTGGCGGGATTGGACGAACGGGTTTTGGCGGAAGTTTATGAAAACGTTTTGCGGCTCTCACCCGGTGCGGAATTTTTGTTGGACGAATGCAAGGTACACGGCGTGAAATTCATGCTGGTATCGGGCGGATTCACATTTTTCACCGAAAGGCTGCAACAACGCCTCGGCTTCGAATATCAACACGCCAATGTTTTGGAAATTGAAAACGGCAAGCTGACAGGTCGTCTGAAAGGCAGAATCATCGACGCGCAGGCAAAAGCGGATTTATTGCGCGAATACTGCGACCGCCTCGGATTGCAGCCGCATCAGGTGTTGGCGATGGGCGACGGCGCGAACGATATTCCGATGCTCAAAGAAGCCGGCATAGGCGTGGCTTACCGCGCCAAACCGAAAGCGCAGGCAGTCGCCGATGCCTGCATCAATTTCGGCGGGCTGGAGCGCGTCAGGGGTTGGTTTAAATAAACCGCCGGTATCGTTTGTCAGGAGTTTCCCAGTAAAGCAAAGGTCGTCTGAAAAATTTTCAGACGACCTTTTTGCTGTTTGAAATATCGTAATGACTGCAAACGGAATGCCAAAGGACACGCCTTCGCAGCACGCCAAAACAGGTTTGCACACCAATCCTGAACACAGCCTTCTTTATCCCTGTAACAGCCTTATCCCTTCTTCCTGCCAAACGGAAAAATAGGCAAGTAATCAACACGGTTATTACTATTATTCAAATAATTTAATTATGCCTCAAAAATATTGACTTAAATTAAATAAAACCGTTTTCTTCCTCACAAACTGCCTGACATTCTTTATACTACCAAAGTAGTAATTAACTACGCACAATGAACTAAACCAATAAAAGGAGCTCTAAGAATGAAACACCAGCTACTCCTTCTGCCGATTGCCTTAGCCGTCTCCCAGGCTTGGGCGGACACAGACCCCGTTCCCGAAGAAACTGTTATCCTTTCCCCCGTTACCGTCACCGGCACACAACAACAAAAAGCCAATAGCGTTACTTTCAACCCCAAAGCTGCTTTGCAACCCCTCCCTGCCGGAGACGGTGCGGACCTTTTACAGTCTGTCCCCAACATGAGCATCATCCGCAAAGGCGGAAGCTCGGGCGATCCATTGTTCCGCGGTTTGGGCGGTTCGCGCCTGTCGATTAACGCAGACGACCAGTTTATTTACGGCGGCTGCAGCATGCGTATGGACCCGCCGACTGCCTACATCCACCCGAATTCTTTCGACAAAGTCGTCGTTACCAAAGGCCCGCAAACCGTAACCCAAGGCATGGGTTTGGTCAGCGGCTCGGTACAATTCATCCGCAAAGACCCTGATTTCAGCGAAAAACCCTACAACATCAACGCCTCCCTGACCGCAGGCAGCAACGACCGCCGCGACGGTTCGCTTGAAGCCGAGTTCGGCGGCAAATACGGCTACGTCCGCAGCAATATTTCCCATAACGAAGCCGGCGACTACAAAGACGGCTCAGGCAAACGCGTCCACTCCCATTTCAAACGCGACAGCCAAATGCTGCAACTGGGCATCACCCCGACCGAAAACACCACCATCGCCGGCACATACGAACGCAGCAGGGCCAAGGTCGCTTACGCCGACCGCATGATGGACGGCAGCAAATTCGACCGCGACGCGTGGAACGTCCGCTTTACCCAACGCAACCTCACCCCTTGGTTCAGCGAACTCGAATTGCGCTACGGTGAAAGCGAAATCGACCACGTCATGGACACATACAGCCTGCGCACCATCCGCAATCCGGCAGGCAAACAGATTAAAAACGCCAACAACCCCAAACGCAACACCGACACAGGTCGTCTGAAAGCCACCTTCGATTGGGATAATCTCAACCTGCAAACCGGCGTAGATTATATGGACGACGTACACGTCGCCCGCATGGAACGCGGCGGCGACGGTTACCGCCACAAGCCCTATATGCCCAACCAAAGTTTCAAACAATGGGGCGTTTTCACCGAAGCCGCTTGGCAGCAAACCGACAAACAACGTTGGGTAGCAGGCTTGCGCCACGACCGTGTTAAAGCGGATTATGATTCCGCAGACGTAACCGATCCCGTTTTGAAACATCAGAAATTCAACTTGAATTCCAGTTTCTTACGTTGGGAACGTGATACGGATAACGGCTTGAAATACTACGCCGGATTCGGTATCGCCGAACGCTCGCCCGACTACTGGGAACGTCTGCGCGCCAAAAAGAAAATCATCCATCCCGAACAAAACCGCCAAATCGATGCGGGCATCATCTGGAAACGTCCCAACCTCCATGCCTCCGTATCCGTATTCGGCAGCGATGTCAAAAACTTCATCATACTCGAACGCCAAGGCACGGATTTAGGCGTACGCAACGTTAAAGCCTCGCGTTTCGGCGGCGAAGCCGAAGTCAAATGGACGTTTGCACCTAATTGGGAAATCGGCAGCAGCCTCGCCTACACCCACGGCAAAAACCGTACCGACGGCAAACCTTTGGCACAAACCCCGCCGCTCGAGTGGAACAACACCCTCGCCTTCGACAACGGCAAATTCAGCGCAGGCGCGTTATGGCGCGTCGTGGCGAAACAAAACCGTTACAGCAAAGGTCAAGGCAATATCGTCGGACAGGACATCGGCGCCTCTTCCGGCTTCGGAGTACTCTCGCTCAATGCCGGCTGGAAATTCAGCAAATACGCTACCTTGCAGGCCGGTATAGACAACGTGTTCAACAAAACCTATGCCGAATTCGTCAGCAAAGGCGGCGACCCTTCAGCAGGCACGCAAACCTTGCGCGTCAACGAACCTGGCCGTACCGCTTGGTTGAGGCTGCAAGCGAAATTCTGATGTTGAGTTGAAAAAGTAAAAGGTCGTCTGAAAACTGAACTGGCCCCCAAATCTTGGACACTCATAAAAGC
>JVVZ01000253.1:0-19226 GCA_001062585.1 Neisseria meningitidis | reverse complement strand
CTGTCTGCGGCTTCGTCGCCTTGTCCTGATTTAAATTTAATCCACTATATTTTTTTGAAATGAAATTAATTTTCTTTTAGAATTAACCGTTACAATCGACTTTTGAAAGAAAATACAAATGATTAAGCCCGCTTCCAGACTCAGCATCCTCAGCCTCTCCCTCCTTGCCGTTTCGGCGGCATTTGCCTCAGACGAACCCCAAGCCCGAGAAACCGCCGAACTCGAAACCATCACTGTAACCGCCAGCGCGGACGCATCCAAGGGCGGTTTGATTCCTGCATTTAAGGGCGGACAGGTGGCGCGCGGCAGCCGCGTGGGTATTTTGGGCAATAAAAAAAACCTAGAATCGCCGTTCTCCAATACTGCTTACACCAATAGGCTGATTCAGGACAAACATGCGCGCAGCGTCGGCGACGTACTGCAAAACGACCCGACCGTCCGCGTTGCGCGCGGTTACGGCAATTTTCAGGAAGCGTATTTCATACGCGGCTTTGCCGCCGAATCGGACGATACCATGTACAACGGCCTTTACGGCATCCTGCCGCGTCAATACATCGCCACTGAGCTTTTCGAACGCGTGGAAGTCCAGCGCGGCGCATCCGCCTTCTTAAACGGCATGGCGCCGGGCGGCAACAATATCGGCGGCACGGTATCCGTATTGCCCAAACGCGCGTCCAATGAAGGATTGAACCGGCTGACTGCCAATTACGGTGCGGGAAAACGCGGTGGTTTGGCGGCGGACGTGGCGCGCCGTTTCGGACAAAATCAGGAATTCGGCGTGCGCGTCAATGCGGCGCACCATAACGGCAAAACCGCAATAGACGACGAAAAGTCCAAACTCAGCCTGGTCAATGTCGGCCTAGACTGGCGCAATGAAAATGCCCGCCTGTCCGCCGATTTGGGCTGGCAGGACAACAAGCTCAAAGCCACGCGTACCAATGTTACCCTGTCAGGCCTGACCGCCGTGCCGGCCGCGCCTGATGCCTCGTCCAACTGGGCGCAGCCGTGGACGTATTCCAACGAGCGCGACTGGTTCGGCACCATGCGAGGCGAATACGATTTCAACGACAAGCTGACCGCCTACGCCGCCTATGGCTTCCGCCGCAGCAAGGAAAACAATTCTCTGGCAAACCTGACTGTCCGCAATGTCAATGGCGACGGATCGATTTACCGCTTCGACAACGCGCGTAAGGATAAAATCGACACGGGCGAAATCGGTTTGCGCGGCAAATTCAATACGGGCGCGGTAGAGCACGAATGGACCGCCGCCGCCAACCGTTTCCAATCCTCGCGCAAAAACGCTTACATCATGGATTGGGGCAACCAATATACGACCAACCTCTACAACCCGACCCGCTATCCGCAACCCGCAGCCGCCGACCCGCTGTATTCGGGCAACGACATGGGCAATCCTGCCGTTACCGGCAAAACACGTCTGACCAGCTTTGCCTTGGGCGACACCTTCAGCCTTTGGGACAAACGCCTGCAATTCATGCTCGGGGCGCGCTGGCAGCAGGTGCATAACAAGGCTTACGCCTATAATACGGGCGCGCAAACCGAAAATTACAAAAAATCGCGCCTCAGTCCCGCCGCTGGCGCGGTGTACCGCATCACGCCGAATTGGTCGGTGTACGGCAACTACATCGAAAGCCTGGGACAAGGCGCGACCGCAGGCTCGACTGCCTCCATCAACGGCCGGGCCTACGCCGTCAGCAATGCCGGCGAATCGCTCAAACCCTTTGTCTCCAAACAAAAGGAAATCGGCACCAAATATGAAGCAGGCGGTTTCGGCGCAGGCCTGACGCTCTTCCACACCGACAAACCGCGTTCGCTCTACGTTGTCGAAAACAACACCGCCCGTCTCACTTCCGAAGGCAAAGACCGCCACCAAGGTGCGGAAATCACCGTTTACGGGGAAGTCGCACAAGGTGTGAGGCTCTTGGGCGGCATTACCCTGCTTGATGCCAAGCAGAAATCTACCGGCTCGTCCTCGACCGACGGCAAACGTACCATCGGCGTGGCTAAAACCCAAGCCAACATCGGCTTGGAATGGGAAGTGCCGAAAGTGCAGGGGCTGGCGTTTGACGGCCGCATGGTCTATACCGGCTCTTCCTACGCCGACGCCGCCAACACGCTCAAAGTCGGCGGCTGGACGCGCTTCGACCTCGGCGCACGCTACCGCACCCAAATCGGCAGGCACGAAGCCACCTTCCGCGCCCGCCTCGATAATGTTGCCAACAAGAAATACTGGGCATCCGTCGGCGGCTATCCCGGCAGCGGCTACCTAAACGCCGGCGCACCGCGCAGCTTCACCCTGTCGGCTTCGGTCGATTTTTAAGGGACGGGCGGCAAACGGCCTCCAACGGTCCAAAGGTCGTCTGAAACGTTTTCAGACGACCTTGGAGCCTGGGGCGTCCGACTTTGTCCTACGCTTTCGGACAACCGCCGTAAAACTCCGCCTTTGCGGCATCGGCGCCGACAACGGGCAATGGGTTTTGCCGCGCCGCCGCTTTCCTCAAATAACGTCAAACCCACCAAAAGGTCGTCTGAAACGTGTTCCAAATCCAAAACGCCACCTTCGCCATACCCGGCCGCTCGCTGCTGGACGACATCTGCGTCAACTTTTCCCCTAACCGCGTGTACGGCCTCATCGGTCATAACGGCTCGGGCAAGTCCACGCTGTTGAAACTGCTCACCCGCCAGCATGAACCCGCAGGCGGCAGGATATTGCTGAACGACAAAGAAATACGCGCCTATTCCGCCCGCGCATACGCCAAAGAAGTCGCCTATCTTCCGCAGCACCTGCCCGCCGCCACCGCGCTGACCGCGCGCGAGCTGGTTATGATGGGGCGTTATGCCTGGAGCGGGCTTTTAGGGCGCACGAACGATGCGGACAGACAGGCGGTGGAACAGGCGTTGCGGCTGACGCATACGGAAAAATTTGCCGATCAAATCGTCGATACGCTTTCGGGCGGCGAACGTTCGCGCGTCTGGCTGGCGATGTGCCTGGCGCAGCAAAGCCGCTTTTTGCTGCTGGACGAACCGCTTGCCGCTTTGGACATCGCCCACCAAATTGACGTGATGGCACTGGTGCGCAAGCTGTCTCGCGATTTGGGTTTGGGCGTCATCATCGTCATCCACGACATTAATCTGGCGGCGCAGTATTGCGATGAACTGGTCGCGCTCAAACAGGGACGGCTATTAAAAACGGGCAAACCCGCCGACATCATGACCGCAGAAGTGTTGAAAGACATTTACAGCGTCGATATGAACATCATCGCCCATCCTGAAAACGGCCGCCCCGTGGCATTGCCTTGACGCAGGCAAGCCGTCCCGCCGCATAAGTTCCGACCATAAAATCCGCCGCCCGAACCCAAACCGGATGACATTGCAGACCATTGTGGAATACCTGTATCCGATATGTTTCAGACGACCCTTTATTCAAAAACCGAAAGACCTTCCAAGCTGATGTCCCACCGCTTTTCAGACGACATTCCCCGCCTTGCCGCACGGCTGTTTTTTATCGCCGCCCTCCTGTTTTCCCTGCCTGCACCCGCCGCACCGCGCGTGGCGACTTCGGACTGGACGGTCGCCGAAACACTGACGGCGATGGGACATCCGCCCGTCAGCGTCGCCGACCGCCGCGTGTACGATACCTGGGTGAACCATCCGCCGCTGCCCGCTGCCGTCAAGGAAGCGGGGCTGCGCTTCCAGCCGAATTTGGAGCGGCTGTATCAGATAAAGCCTGATTTTTTCGTGCAATCTTCCTGGTATGCCGCCGCCAAGTCTCAGTTTGAAAAAATCGCCCCGGTACGCGAAGTGGATTTCGGCACGGCAAAAGGCATCGAATATGCCCACACGGTCGAAGCCACGCGCAGGCTGGGTAAAATCATCGGAGACCCTGCCGCTGCCGAAAAGCTGATTGCCGGTACGGAAAACCTGTTTGCCCGCGCCAAACCCGCGCTTTCGGCATATCGCGGCCGCCCGTTTGCGGTGGTGCAGTTTGCCGACGGGCGGCATTTGCGGATTTACGGCAAGACTTCGCTGTTTCAGGCCGTGTTCGACAAATTGGAGCTGAACAATGCCTGGACGGGAAAAAGCAACGAATGGGGTTTCGAAAACATCACGCTTTTAGATTTAGCAAAGCTGCCGCCGGACACGCTGCTGATCATCGTCAAACCGCATCCTCAAAATACACGTGCAACGCTCGAAAAAAGCGCGCTTTGGCAACGCCTGCCGTTCAGCCGCCCTGCAAACCGCCGCATCTTCGAGCCGTCGTGGAGCTACGGCGCGCTGCCGTCCATGCAGCGTTTCACTTTGCAACTGATGCGTTCGATGTCGTCTGAAAACCCGTCCGCACAAAAGGAAGTCGCATGGTAAAGATTTTCAGACGACCCCTGCCTATCCTTGCCGCCGCGTTGGCAATATCGTGCGCGCTGACGGCGTTTTGGATATTGAAGCTGGAATGGACGCTGCCGTGGCTGCGGCTGTTTGACCGTCCCGACAGCCTGCCTTTGGACGCGCTGATGGTGCAGAACAACACCCTGCCCCGCATGGCGATGGCGCTGCTCGCGGGCGGCAGTACGGCGACGGCGACCATGCTGATGCAGCAGTTGATGCGCAATCCGCTCGCATCCGACAGTACGCTGGCAGTCAGCAGCGGCGCGCAGGCGGCTTTGGTGGCGGCGACCGTGTTCGCCCCTTCCTTCCTTGCCTACGGCACGTCCGCCGTGGCGTTTGCCGGAGCAGCGGCGGCTTTGGGCGCGGTATTGCGGCTGTCGGCACGGCGCGCCCTGCAACCGCTCAGCGTCGTGCTGGCGGGTTTGGTGGTCAGCCTGTATCTGGGTTCCCTCACCGGTATCGTGATGCTGTTTTTCAGCGAAGAGACGCGCGGCGTAATGCAGTGGGGCAGCGGCTCCCTGGTGCAGGACAGTTGGCGCGATACGTTGGGGCTTTTGTGGCGGATTGCCGTTGCCGCCATACTTACCGCCTTTTTAATCAAACCGTTAAACATCATGAGCCTGGGTGACACGCAGGCGGAATCGGCAGGCATACCGGTGAAGAAAATCCGCCTGCTGTCTTTGGCGGTTGCTGCATTTTTGAGTGCGGGCGTGGTCGGCTTTGTCGGCATGATGGGCTTTGTCGGATTGGCGGCGGCGACGCTGGTGCGGCAAATGGGCGTACGCACGCTGTCCATGCGCCTGATTTGCTCCTTCATCGTCGGCGCACTGCTTTTGATGCTGACGGACAACGGCCTGATGCTGCTGAAACACTACCGCGGCACCGATCTGCCCGCCGGCGCTGTAACTGCCCTCGTCGGCGCGCCGCTTTTGTTGTGGCTGACGGCGAAAGCACCTCCGCGGCCTTCGTTTCAGACGACCTCCGATATTTCAACCGCCGCGCCGCACGTCCCGCGCCTCTTGCGTTTTCTGCCGCTTATCGCCGTCGCCGTATCGGTATTGGCGTTTACGGTCGGACGCTATGACGAAACCCTGCGCCTGACCATAGACCCGGAATATTTCGTATTCCGCTACCCGCGCGTGCTGCTCGCCGCCGCCACCGGCACCATGCTCGCGTTGACCGGCGTCATACTGCAAAGGCTGACGCAAAACCCGATGGCGGGACCCGAACTCTTGGGCATCAGCTCCGGAACGGCATTCGGCGCGATGGCGGTAGTGATGCTGTTCGGCATTACCTCGGGCAGCAGCTGGTTTTGGCTGACAGGCATCGTTTCCGCTCTCGTATCCTTGGGGCTGTTGATGCTGTTCAACCGCAAAAACGGATTTACCCCCGAAAAAATCCTGCTTACCGGCATGGCGCTGGCCGCACTCGCCGATGCCGCCATCCGCATTTGGACGGCAAGCGGCGATTTCCGCGTACAACTGCTTTTATTGTGGATGTCAGGTTCGACCTATCAGGCAACGCCCGAATCCGCCCTTACCGTCGGCCTCCTCGCCGTCGCCTCGCTCCTCCTCATCCTCCCGCTGCAACGCTGGCTCGGACTGCTCAGCCTGAACGCGACAATCGCCCGCTCTGTCGGCATCAACGTCCCCCTCGCACGGATGGTGCTGATCGCCTCAAGCGCAGCGTTAACCGCCTTATCCACCCTGCTTATCGGCCCCTTGAGCTTCGTCGGACTGCTTGCGCCGCATCTGGCCCGTATGCTCGGCGCACGCCTGCCCAAACAGCAACTTGCCGCCGCCGCACTCATCGGCGCATCGGTTATGATGACGGCCGACTGGCTGGGCAGGCAGGTAATGTTCCCTTACGAAGTCCCTGCCGGAATGATGGCCACGCTCATAGGCGGCGCATATTTCATGATGATGATGCGCAAGCTTTAATGGGAACGAAGATACAAAAAGGTCGTCTGAAAACAGTTTCAGACGACCTTTTTCTATTTCATGCATTAATCAATAATAAAAATCTAACAAAAATCAAATCCCAATTAATAATAACAATATTAAATTGAAGTCATAGTTCCAATAGACAAAACCTTTCTGTATAGTCCTATTCATAGCTTAAACAAAAGGAAAAATAAATGTCGATACAAGAAATTTATGAATGCCAAGAAACCGGCTACGAATATGCTTTTCGGCAAATCGTTTTATAAACCACTGACCATTTCACAAAGGAAATTATTATGACTGTCTCTAAATGTCCTGTTACCCACCTGACCATGAACAACGGCGCGCCCGTTGCCGACAATCAAAACAGCCTGACCGCTGGTCCGCGCGGCCCGTTGCTGGCGCAGGATTTGTGGCTGAATGAAAAACTCGCCGACTTCGTGCGCGAAGTCATCCCTGAACGCCGTATGCACGCCAAAGGTTCGGGCGCGTTCGGTACGTTCACCGTGACGCACGACATCACAAAATACACCCGCGCCAAAATCTTCAGCGAAGTCGGCAAGCAAACTGAGATGTTCGCCCGTTTCACCACCGTGGCAGGCGAGCGCGGCGCAGCCGATGCGGAACGCGACATCCGCGGCTTTGCGTTGAAGTTTTATACCGAAGAAGGCAACTGGGACATGGTCGGCAACAACACGCCCGTATTCTTCCTGCGCGACCCGCGCAAATTCCCCGACCTGAACAAAGCCGTCAAACGCGACCCGCGCACCAATATGCGCTCCGCCACGAACAACTGGGACTTCTGGACGCTGCTGCCCGAAGCCCTGCACCAAGTCACCATCGTCATGAGCGACCGCGGCATCCCCGCCAGCTACCGCCATATGCACGGCTTCGGTTCGCATACTTACAGCTTCTGGAACGAAGCGGGCGAACGTTTTTGGGTGAAATTTCATTTCCGCAGTCAGCAAGGCATTAAAAACCTGACCAACGAAGAGGCTGCAAAAATCATCGCCGACGACCGCGAAAGCCACCAGCGCGACCTGTACGAAGCCATCGAGCGCGGCGAGTTTCCGAAATGGACGATGTACATCCAAGTCATGCCTGAAGCCGATGCGGAAAAAGTGCCGTATCATCCTTTCGACCTGACCAAAGTTTGGCCGAAAAAAGACTATCCGCTGATTGAAGTGGGCGAATTCGAGTTGAACCGCAATCCCGAAAACTTCTTCGCCGATGTGGAACAATCCGCCTTCGCCCCGAGCAACCTGGTTCCCGGTATCGGCGCCAGCCCCGACAAAATGCTGCAAGCCCGATTGTTCAATTACGCCGACGCGCAACGCTACCGCCTGGGCGTAAACTTCCGCCAAATTCCCGTCAACCGCCCGCGTTGCCCCGTCCACAGCAACCAGCGCGACGGGCAAGGCCGCGCCGACGGCAACTACGGCAGCCTGCCGCACTACGAACCCAACAGCTTCGGCCAATGGCAGGAGCAGCCCGACTTCGCCGAACCGCCTTTGAAAATCAGCGGCAACGCGGCGCACTGGGACTACCGCCAAGACGATGACGACTACTTCAGCCAACCGCGCGCCTTGTTCAAGCTGATGAACGACGCGCAGAAACAGGCTTTGTTCGACAACACCGCCGCAGCCATGAGCGACGCACCCGACTTCATCAAATACCGCCACATCCGCAACTGCCACCGTTGCGACCCCGCCTACGGCGAAGGCGTGGCGAAAGCTTTGGGGCTGACCGTTGAAGACGCACAAGCCGCCCGCGCGACCGACCCCGCATTGGGTCAGCCTGGTTTGCTGTAAATGGGAGGAGCCATGTGGATAGAGATTGAAGAATGGTTATCCCACGCAATCCGATACCGTAAACCGTAAATCATTGATATCGGAGAGATACGCAAAACAAAAAGGTCGTCTGAAAATTTTCAGACGACCTTTTATTTCAAATCTTCAAAAGATTATTTTTTGTTCAGAGAGTCGCGGATTTCACGCAACAGCAATACTTCTTCGCTAGGCTCTGCAGGTGCTTCTTCAACAGGCGCTTCGGCTTTTTTCATGGAGTTCAATGCTTTGATAACGGAGAAAATCGCAGCAGCGATGATCAGGAAGCTGATAACGGAGTTGATGAACAGACCGAGATTCAGGGTGACGGCACCGGCTGCCTGGGCTGCCGCCAAGTTGGCATAGCCTTCTGCGGGCGCTTGCGCACCGTTTTTCAGGGTGATGAACAGGTTGGAGAAATCAACGCCGCCGATCAACAGACCGATAGGGGGCATGATTACGTCGTCAACCAAAGATTTAACGATGCCGCTAAATGCAGTACCGACGACCATACCGACTGCCAAGTCGATAACGTTGCCGCGCATAATAAACTGTTTGAATTCTGAAGCAATAGACATAAATGTCCTCCTGTATGTTTGTGGATAATAAAGTGAAATTTTTAAAAAAAGTGCGTCCGAAGTAATGGACGGGCTTTTTCAAACCGGCAGGCATGGTATCGTTTTATTCGTTAAATAAAATTCAGAAAAGTTAAAATTTGTTTTTATGACAAAATTCCCGAAATATGCCGCCTTTTATACGAAAAAAGAACCGCCTGAAATAGCCGGTGTACCTTTTTTACACCACTTATTCAGACGGTTTTTTGTGTAATAAGTTGTCTTTTCTACAAAATATTACAAATCATTACGCCTCTTCGTCGTTCAGGGCGTTGATGCTGTAACCGCCGTCAACGTAAGTGATTTCGCCGGTAATGCCTGAAGAGAGTTCGGAGAGCAGGAAGGCGGCGGTGTTGCCGACTTCATCGATGGTTACGTTGCGGCCGAGCGGGTTGTGGGAAGCGACGTGTCCCAAGAGTTTGCTGAAATCGGCAATGCCGGAAGCAGCAAGGGTTTTGATCGGGCCGGCGGAAATGCCGTTGCAACGGATGCCTTCTTTGCCCAAGCAGGCGGCGGTAAAGCGGATGCCTGCTTCGAGGCTGGCTTTTGCCATGCCCATGACGTTGTAGTTCGGAATCGCACGAACTGCGCCCAAGTAGCTCAGGGCGACGATGGCGGAGTTTCTGCCGCGCATCATCGGACGGGCGGCTTTTGCCAATGCGGGCAGGCTGTATGCGGAAATTTCGTGTGCGGTGTTAAACGCTTCGCGGCTGATGCTGTCGAGGAAGTCGCCGCTCAAGGCTTCTTTTGGTGCGAAGCCGATGGAGTGGACGAGGCCGTCCAAGCCGTCCCAATGTTTGCCCAAATCGGCGAAAACTTGGTTGATTTCTTCGTCGCTGGCGACATCGCAGCGGAACACGAGTTCGGAACCCAATTCAGCGGCCATTTTGCGGACGCGCTCTTCCAGTTTGTCAACAACGTAGGTGAATGCTAAATCCGCGCCTTGTTCGCGGCAGGCTTTGGCAATGCCGTAAGCGATGGAACGCTCGGAAATCATGCCGGTGATCAGGATTTTTTTACCTTGCAGAAAACCCATTTTTTGTCCTTTAAAGTGTGGTATTGCGGTTTGATGAAACTGGGCATTATAGCAAACTGGGGCGGTTTCGGTATAGAAAACAAGAGATAACCTGTCGTCCTGACGTTTTTTGCATTTTTTCAGATGACCTCTTTGCGCTGTTTGCGGCTTCTTTCAAATGCCCGTTTAGTACCTTATGTTCAAACTTGTTGGTCCGGTTCGTGACGTTTCAGGCGCATGGCGAAAAACACCATTACCGCGCCCAACATCAGCGCGCTGCCCATCGCCAGATGGATGCCGTCGAGCATGGCTTGTTGCGGCGAGGCGGCGGAGGACAGTTTCTCGCCGATATTGGTTGCGCCGACGAAAAATGCCGCGCCGATCGCGCCGGCAATCGGGTTGATGGTGGTCAGAATCGCCGCGCCGTGGGGGTTGAGTTTTTTCGGCAGCGCGTTCAGGCCGTGGGTTTCGCCCGTTACGCAGGCGGACACGGACACCGCCATCAGCGTGAACATGGCGGTCAGCATCATGACTTGCGTGTCAATCCGCAAAAACAGCCACAACACCGCCAGCGACACCGTCAGCATCACCGTGGCGGGCAACACGACAAACCGTCCGCCTTTCTTGTCCAGCAGTTTGCCGAACAAAGGCGCGGCAACCGCTTGGGCAATGCTCGCAGGCATCAGAATCAGCCCCGTCGCCGTACCCGTCAGCATCAGCACCTGCTGCGTGTACATCGGCATCAGCAGTTTCAAACCTAAAAACAGGAATACCGCGCCCGCCAGAATCACGACGCAGTAGCGGAACTGCTTATACTCAAACGCTTGAAGGTTCAGCAGCGGCGTCGCCAAGCGGGACTGGCGGTATGCAAACCAGCCCACCAGCGCGACGGAGGCGGCGAACAGCAGGATAAATTCCGCCAGCGGCAGACTGGCGAAATTACTGCTCGCATACACCAGCCCGCCGAAGCCAACAATCGACAGTACGGCAGACAAAATATCAATTTTCGGACGGCTGATGGTGCTCAAATTAACCGTCAGATACTTGCACACCAACGCCATCGCCGCCAGCATAAACGGCGCGGTAAATCCGAACAGCACGCGCCAATGCGTGTGGTCGATGATGATGCCCGACAGCGTCGGCCCTATCGCGGGCGCGGCGGTGAACATCATGGTAATCACACCCATCGCCGTTCCGCGTTTGTTCGGCGGATAAATCGACAAAATGCCGTTAAACAGGAGCGGCACGAAAAACGCGGCGGACACCGCCTGCACCATACGCCCCACAACCAAAATCCCGAAAGTCGGTGCAAACGCGCAAATCAGCGAACCCGCCAGAAACGTCGCCTGCGTAAACAACACCATCTTGCGCGTTTCAAACCATTGAATTATGCCTGCCGTAATCGGTGTGAACGCGCCCATCACCAGCAAAAATCCCGTCGTCAGCCATTGGACGGTGGTCTTATCGACACCGAAATCCTTCATAATCGGCGTGAGCGCAACATTTAAAAGCGTGTCGTTGAGATAGCCGAAAAACGCGCCGATAAACAGCGTCGCCACAACGGTTTTGGCAGGAAAGTCGGGATTGTCGGCGTGGTATTCGTGAGCCGTATCGTCTGTGTCAAGATCGGAAGTATGCATAGCATCATATTGAAATATTTGAGGAACGCGGATTTTAGCATGGGATATGTAAAAAAATGTTTATTTGGTTTTCCGCAAAACTTTTATATTCCGATATAATGACGTCTTCAAAAAATCATATTTCAAATAATTACGTTACGGACAAACATTATGGAAAATACTCAACATGTTTCGCGATGGCGTTTCGCCGTGAAAAGCGCCTCGCTGCATCTGCTTGTCAGTCTGGTTTTGGCGGGCTTGGCGGCGCTGCTTGTTTTTGAAGTCTGGTATCCCTTTCCCTATGCCGAACTGACCGGCGGTTTGGATTTGTATAAGTTGGTCGTATCGGTGGATATCGTGTGTGGTCCGCTGTTGACCCTGATTCTTGCCAGCCCCAAGAAAAAAATACGCGAGCGCGTGGTCGATTTTTCCTTAATCGGCGCGATCCAGCTTGCCGCTTTGATTTACGGGTTGTACAGCGTATCCCTTGCCCGTCCTGTTGCCGCAGCTTTTGAGCGCGACCGTATCAATATTGTGACTGCCGCCGAAATCGATAAGGCGGATTTGGCAAAAGCCAAAGATGGCTTCAAAACCCTGCCTTGGTTCGGTATAGAGCGCGTAGGCGTACGCGAGGCTGCCAATGTTGATGAAGGCAATGAAAGCCTGAGCTTGTCGCTGACGGGTATCGAACCGAGTATGCGGCCGAATTGGTGGCTGCCCGACGGCCCTGCCGAGCGCGAAAAAATCCGCCGCGTGATGAAGCCGTTGTCCGAATTGGCTGCCGCCCGCAATATGTCTGAAGCGGATATCGTCAAATCAGCCAAAGTATCTGCCTCCGGAAAGCCTTTGTTCTTCCTGCCCCTGACCAGCGGGCGCACGAAAGATTGGGTAGTCATCATGGATGAAAACGCAGATTTTGTGGGTTATGCGCCGATAGACGGTTTTATGACGAATAAAGCCGCGGAGACCAAAACCAAAGAGCAGGTTATTTAAGCGGTTTGGCAGGTCGTCTGAAAACGCAAATTCCAGTTTTCAGACGACCTTTTGCCATCCGCCTTCCAAACTGCTAAACTATTTACATTATTTTTACTTGAGACATACGCACACATGAAAGACCCAGAGCAGAGCAGCATGACCGCCCGCCGTTTTTCGTGCGTATCGATATGAATCAGGCAGCTTGAGCGTTTCAGGCTGCCTTTTCGCGTTTGAACACAAAGGAATACAAAAATCATGGATTTCAGTTGGTTGGCAGAGCCGCATACTTGGATAGGCTTTGCCACGCTTCTGGTACTCGAAGTCGTCTTGGGGATAGACAACCTCGTTTTCGTCGCTATTTTGGCGAACAAAGTCAAACCCGCCCAACGCGACCGCGCGCGTATTACCGGTCTGGGGCTTGCGGTCGTTATCCGCATCATCATGCTCGGCTTCATGGCACACATCATGACCCTGACGCGCCCGCTGTTCCACATCAGTGGGTTGGACGTTTCCGGCAAAGACATGATTATGCTCGCGGGCGGTATCTTCCTGCTCTACAAAGCCACCACCGAACTGCACGAACGCCTCGAAGGGCATAACCAATTTGCCGTTGCCGACAGTCAGAAAAAACACGCGCGATTTTGGAGCGTGGTTGCCCAAATCCTGATTCTTGACGCGGTATTTTCCATCGATTCCGTCATCACTGCCGTTGCGATGGTCGATCACATCGTCGTCGCCATGGGCGCGGTTGCCGTTGCCATGACCGTCATGATTTCCGCCAGCAAACCGCTGACCGAGTTTGTGGACAGGCATCCTACCGTCGTTATGCTTTGCTTGGGTTTCCTGCTGATGATCGGTTTCAGCCTCATTGCCGAAGCCTTCCATTTCCACATCCCGAAAGGCTACCTCTACGCCGCTATCGGCTTCTCCATCCTGATTGAAGCATTCAACCAAATTTCGCAGCGCAACAGCCGCAAAAACGACTACATTAGCAGCTCATGGCGCAAACGAACCGCCGAGAACGTCTTGGGCATGATGGGCATACGCGAAAGCGTGCTTGCCAAAGCGGGCGATGAAGCAGAGGATGATGGGCATTTCGAAGAAAACGAAAAATCCATGATACGCAGCGTCCTTACGCTTGCCGAACGTCCCATCCTCGGCGTGATGATTCCGCGTCGCGACATTGAGCGTTTGGACATCTCCCAAAGCCGCGAAGAGCAAAACGCCCAACTGCAAAACACTCCGTACAGCCGCCTGCTCGTCGTTGGTAAAGCCGGTGTGGACGAACCGTTGGGCTACATCAACAAAAAAGACCTGCTCGCCCAACTGCTCGAAACCGGCGAACTCAATATTCAAGCTGTCCTGCGCCAGCCGCTTGTCCTGCCGGACAGTGCGACCGCGTTAGGCGCGATTGAATTGTTCCGCCAAAGCAGCGCGGATTATGCTTTGGTAGTCGATGAATTCGGCGCGGTTTTGGGTATGGTTACCATGAAAGACCTGCTGGAAACCATTGCCGGCGAATTCCCCGAAGAGTTTGAACGCCAAGAAGAACCCGCTGTTCAAGAAAATGCCGATGAAAGCCTGACCGTGGACGGTTCGCTCGAATACGTCGAACTCGCGCCGCAACTCAACCTCCCGCCGCAAGAAGAAGATGCCGACTTCCACACTGTCGCCGGATTGATTATGGAAGAGCTGCAAAGCATTCCCGATGTCGGCGACTTTGCCGATTTCCACGGCTGGCGTTTCCAAGTCGTTGAAAAAGACGGTCAACGCATCGAGCGGGTAAAAATCACCAGGCTGCCTGAAGAAGGCTAAATCGGGATAGGAAGTAAAAAGGTCGTCTGAAAACCTGAGATTTGGGTTTTCAGACGACCTTTTGATATTGAAGTCGGATTGATTTGATGCTGTAACACCGTGTTTCAAGAAAACATTAATCGTGTCCGTGCATTGTCAGTTCGCTTAAGCCGGGGAGGTCGGCGAAGCTGCGTTCGCGGACGATTTGGCAGAAGTTGTCGAGATAGCTTTTGTCGGCGTCTTCAGTGCGTGTGGCGGCGTAGAGTTCGCTTTGCAGGCCGTTGGCGGTGATTTGGCGGTGGACGACGTAGCCTTTTTCGAGATAGGGCATGACGGTCCAGTAGGGCAGGGCGGCGATGCCCCGTTTGCTGGCGACGAGTTGGATGATGGCGATGGTCAGTTCGCTGCGGCGGCGCGGTGGGTTGATGCCTTTGGGTAACAATATTTTTTTGGGCAGGTCGAGCATTTCGTCGGGAACGGGATAAGTGATGAGGGTTTCACCGATGAAGTCTTCTGCTTCCCAAACGGTTTTGGCGGCAAGCGGGTGGTCTTGGGCGCAGATGCCGACCATTTCGTAGGCGAACAGGGGGCGGAAGCTGATGCCGTTTTGTTTTTCGGCTTCGGATACGATGGCGAGATCGGCGCGGTGTTGCAGCAGGAGTCCGACGGGGTCTGCTTGAAAGCCGGAAACGATGTCCAATTCGACTTGCGGCCACATGGGGCGGAATTCGCCCATCGCGGGCATGAGCCAGTCGAAACAGGTGTGGCATTCGACAGCCAGCCGCAATTCGCCTGCTTCGCCTTCGATGATGCGGGCGAGGTCGCGCTCGGCGGCGGAAACTTGCGGGAGGAGTTCGCGTGCGAGCCGCAACAGGCGTTCGCCGGCGGGCGTGAAGCGCAAGGGTGTGGATTTACGCTCAAACAGGGGGGTGTCGTAATAGTTTTCAAGCGCGCGGATTTGGTGCGAAAGGGCGGATTGGGTCAGGAAGACGCGCTTGGCGGCAAGTGATACGCTGCCGGTTTCTTCGAGTGCCAGCAGGGTTTTAAGATGGCGCAGTTCGATGATGGAATCCATTGGTTTTCACGCTTTCAGACGACCTCTTGAAACGGGCAATATTAAAATATTTCATGCCGGGGTGTAAATGCGGGCGCGTGTTGAACGGTGTGGGGATTGGGACGCGTCAGGGTTTGCGGTTAGAATGTGGGTCCGATTTTGTATGAATATGGTGAATTGACTTGGAGCGGGGATGGTGTTATTTCGCCTTGTCCTGTGAAATTCAATCCGCTATGTGTTGAAAGGAATGATATGGCGAAACGCAATGATATTTTGGCGTGGTGCGATGAGGTGTTGCAGGTCGGCATGTTCAAAGACTATGCGCCCAACGGTTTGCAGGTCGAGGGCAGGGCGGAAGTCGGCAAAATAGCGACATCGGTAACGGCAAGCAAGGCGGCGGTCGATTTCGCTGCGGAGCAGGGCGCGGATATGCTTTTGGTGCACCACGGAATGTTTTGGAAAAGCGAGCCGGTAACGATTACGGGCTGGAAAAAAGTGCGCATCGAAACATTATTGCAACACCAAATCAATATGGCAGGCTACCACCTGCCGCTGGATGCGCACCCTGTGTTGGGCAACAACGCGCAGCTTGCCGATAAGTTGGGTTGGGAAGTCGAAAGGCGGTTCGGCGAACAGAACCTGTTGAATATAGGTCGTCTGAAAACGCCGCAGACTTTGGCTGAATGGTTGCAACACATTGCTGCAGCGTTGGGGCGGCAGCCCGTAGCCGTCGGCGATATGTCGCGCGAAATCAAACGTATCGCATGGTGTACCGGCGGTGCGCAGGGATTTTTTCAGACGACCATAGACGAAGGCGTAGATGCTTATCTGACCGGAGAAATCTCGGAAGCCCAGTTTCACCTTGCCAATGAAACAGGCGTTGCGTTTGTCAGTGCGGGACACCATGCGACGGAGCGTTACGGCATCCGAGCCCTGGGCGAAGCCGTGGCACAGCATTTTGAGTTGGAAGTCTGTCATTTCGACGAAGATAATCCCGCTTAAGCCTTGATAATCGTCATGAAAATTTACCTTAATTTAAATAATGCTTTGAGTATCACGGTAAACTAGGTAGAATTACATCGTTTAATGGCTCGGTATTCCCAAAATTTTAGGACGACTGAATAATGGATAATCAAGAAATCAATAGCGGTCGCCGCCGCTTTCTGACGCTGGCTACGTGCGGCGCAGGCGGTGTGGCGGCTTTGGGCGTAGCTACGCCTTTCGTGGCAAGCTTTTTCCCGTCGGAAAAAGCCAAGGCCGCAGGTGCTGCCGTCGAAATCGATGTCAGCAAAATCGAATCCGGACAAATGTTGACTGCCGAATGGCAAGGTAAACCGATTTGGGTGGTTAACCGTACCGATCAGCAGCTCAAAGACCTGAAAAGTTTGAGCGGCGCGGTTGCCGACCCTAATTCTGATGTGGATCATCAGCCCGAAAACTGTAAAAACGAGACCCGTTCGATTAAGCCGAACATCCTTGTAGCCATCGGTATCTGTACCCACTTGGGCTGTTCGCCGACCTACCGTCCCGACGTTGCCCCCGCGGATTTGGGTGCAGACTGGAAAGGCGGTTTCTTCTGCCCTTGCCACGGTTCGAAATTCGACATGGCAGGCCGCGTATATAAAGGTGTTCCTGCACCGACCAACCTGGTTGTTCCGCCCTACAAATATCTGAGCGATACGACAGTCTTGGTAGGCGAAGACTAAAAATAAGGAACGATAATTATGGCAAACCAAACCAATAGCAAAGCAAAAGCATTGTTAGACTGGACGGACGCTCGTTTCCCTCTGTCTAAAATGTGGAATGAGCATTTGGCTCAATACTACGCGCCGAAGAACTTCAACTTCTGGTACTACTTCGGCTCTTTGGCTCTGCTCGTCCTCGTGATTCAAATCGTCAGCGGTATCTTCCTGACCATGAACTACAAACCGGACGGCAACTTGAATGCCTATCACCTGCCTGCTGCCTTTACCGCAGTAGAGTACATCATGCGCGACGTGTCCGGCGGCTGGATTATCCGCTATATGCACTCCACAGGCGCATCTTTCTTCTTCATTGTCGTATACCTGCACATGTTCCGCGGCCTGATTTACGGTTCGTACAAAAAACCGCGCGAATTGGTGTGGATTTTCGGTTCCCTGATTTTCTTGGCATTGATGGCCGAAGCCTTTATGGGCTACCTGTTGCCTTGGGGGCAAATGTCCTTCTGGGGCGCGCAGGTGATTATTAACCTGTTCTCCGCCATCCCTGTTATCGGTCCTGACTTGTCCACTTGGATCCGCGGCGACTTCAACGTTTCCGACGTTACCCTGAACCGCTTCTTCGCGTTGCACGTTATCGCTGTACCGCTGGTGTTGCTCGGTTTGGTCGTAGCACACATCATCGCCCTGCACGAAGTGGGTTCGAACAACCCTGACGGCGTGGAAATCAAGAAACTCAAAGATGAAAACGGCGTTCCGCTCGATGGCATTCCTTTCCATCCGTACTACACCGTCAAAGACATCTTGGGTGTTGTCGTATTCCTGATTGTTTTCTGCTCCGTATTGTTCTTCGCCCCTGAAGGTGGCGGCTACTTCCTTGAAGCCCCGAACTTTGACGCGGCAAACGCGCTGAAAACACCGCCGCACATTGCACCGGTATGGTACTTTACCCCGTTCTACGCCATTTTGCGTGCGATTCCTTCATTCCTCGGTACTCAGGTATGGGGGGTAATCGGTATGGGCGCGGCAGTTGTCCTGATTGCCCTGTTGCCTTGGTTGGATAAAGGTGAAGTGAAATCCGTCCGCTATCGCGGCCCAATCTTCAAAACTGCGTTGGTTCTGTTCATCATTGCCTTTATCGGTTTGGGTATTTTGGGTGCGATGGTAGCAACCGAGACCCGTACTTTGGTTGCGCGTATCCTGTCCTTCGTCTATTTTGCATTCTTCCTGGGTATGCCGTTCTATACCAAACTGGATACAAACAAACCGGTTCCGGAACGCGTAACCATGAGCACCACTAAACAAAAAATCATGTTCTTTGTTTATGTCGGTATTACCGCAGTGGGTGCTTACCTGTTTGCAACCAATATCTGATGAGGGCAGCGAAAATGAAACATACCCTGAAAAACTGGTTTGCTGCCTTGTTATTGGCAGTGCCTATGAGTGCCGCCGTCGCCAGCGGTGGCGGACACTATGAAAAAGTCGAGATTGACCTGCGCGACCAAGTCAGCTTGCAGCGCGGTGCTCAAATTTTCACCAACTACTGCTTATCCTGCCACTCGGCAAGCGGTATGCGCTTCAACCGTCTGAAAGACATCGGTTTGACTGATGAAGAAATCAAGAAAAACCTGATGTTTACGACAGACAACGTCGGTGATGTCATGTTGGCGGCGATGAATCCTAAAGATGCTGCCAAATGGTTTGGTGCGGCTCCTCCGGATCTGACGCTGATTGCTCGTTCTAAAGGCGCGGATTATCTGTATGCCTATATGCGCGGCTTCTATAAAGACCCGACCCGTCCGAACGGTTGGAACAATGTCGTATTCGACAAAGTCGGTATGCCTCACCCCTTGTGGGAGCAACAAGGCGTTCAAGCGGTTGAGCTGGATGCAAAAGGTCAGCCGGTCATGGTGAAAGACGAACATGGCGAATTGAAACCCAAGCTCTATTGGGAATCTACCGGCGCGCACAGCCGTCGTTTGCCAAACGGCAAAGTCGTCCAAACAGAGTACGATGCTTATGTACGCGATTTGGTGAACTATTTGGTTTACATGGGTGAACCGGCGCAACTCCAGCGCAAACGTACAGGCTATATCGTGTTGATGTTCTTGCTTGCAGTGATGCTGCCTCTGGCATACTTCCTGAAAAAAGAATATTGGAAAGACGTTCATTAAGTCTTGTAATAAAAAAGGCAAACCTAATCGGGTTTGCCTTTTTTATAGTGGATTAACTAAACCAGTACGACGTTGCCTCGCCTTAGCTCAAAGAGAACGATTCTCTAAGGT
>JVVZ01000027.1:0-2351 GCA_001062585.1 Neisseria meningitidis | reverse complement strand
AACTTTAAATCAGGACAAGGCGACGAAGCCGCAGACAGTACAGAGATAGTACGGCAAGGCAACGCCGTACTGGTTTAAAGTTAATCCACTATACCATACGGCTCCATGGTTCAGCCGCACTAAAATCACTACCTACAAAAGAAATCCTATGAAAATTACACCCGTCAAAGCCCTAAACGACAACTACATTTGGATGATTCAAGATGGCAACCACGCCGCCTGCGTCGATCCGTCCGATGCCACGCCCGTTTTGATATTCCTCGTCCGCAACCGCCTGATGCTGGCGCAAACGTGGGTTACCCATCTGCATCACGACCACATTGGCGGGGTCCAATCCCTCAAAAACGGCTTTATGGAATCGCCCGTGTACGGCGAGGCGGATATTGATTTGGCAACGCATACGGTGACGGCAGGTACGCAGTTTCCCTTCGGCGACGGGCTGGTTACCGTGTGGGCGACGCCCGGCCATACCGACCGCCACGTCAGCTATCTTTTGGAAAACGCCGAAGGTCTGCACGTTTTCTGCGGCGATACCTTATTCTCCGCCGGTTGCGGCAGGGTGTTTACGGGAACGATAGAGGAGTTGTACGACAGTTTCCAAAGATTCAATCAGTTGCCCGAAGAAACGCTGTTTTATCCTGCGCATGAATACACCGCCGCCAATCTGCGTTTTGCCGAATTTATCGAACCGGAGAATCCCGATATTCAAGCGGCTTTAGGCGAGGCGGAACATACGCCGACCCTGCCCGTAACCCTTGCGCATGAACGCA
The DNA here is from genome assembly GCA_001062585.1 of Neisseria meningitidis. Classification (GTDB taxonomy): domain Bacteria; phylum Pseudomonadota; class Gammaproteobacteria; order Burkholderiales; family Neisseriaceae; genus Neisseria; species Neisseria meningitidis_D. The sequence continues at coordinate 1,581 of JVVZ01000027.1, read as the reverse complement.
AAATCAATCCGTTTTTGCGGGTCGATTTGCCCCATGTCCGTGAACGGGTTGAGGAATTGGCAGGGAAGCGATTGAACAACGGCTTGGAAGTGTTCGCGGCGCTGCGGGAATTGAAAAACCGGTTTTGATTTTGAGTAAAAGCAGGCTTCCTGCGAAAAGTATTTTCACACCAAGAACTTCGTTTGGACGATTCGTTCAAATGTCCAATATTTGGGGATTTTTATCTTAGGTTAGTCGGATTGATGCTTGTCCATTAATAAGATAATTAGTTGGGCGGGCGCATCGGATATTTAAAAAATGCGTCTTTAAGCCTATAATTATAAGCATTAGCCATATTTTAAGGTCGTCTGAAAACGTAAATATCCATTTTCAGACGACCTTCATTAACAGAAAGAACAAATCATGCGTCCATTAAATGCCCGAATCCGCTTGGACAATCTGCGCCACAATTATCAAACCCTGAAACAGATTCACGGCGGCAAGATGCTCGCCGTCATCAAAGCGGACGCTTACGGACACGGCGCGGTACGGTGCGCCCACGCATTGTCCAACCTTGCCGACGGGTTTGCCGTCGCCACCGTGGACGAAGCCGTCGAATTGCGCGAGAGCAGCATTACCAATCCTATTGTATTGCTTGAAGGCGTGTTTGAAGCGACGGAATACGCTACCGTCGATCAATACAATTTGTGGCCGGGCGTCGGCAGCCAGTGGCAGCTCGAAGCCTTAATCGCCCATCATTGGCAAAATCCCGTTAAAGTCTGGCTCAAAATGGACTCCGGTATGCACCGTGCCGGCTTCTTCCCGCACAATTACACTTCCGCCTACACTGCCCTGAAACAATGCAAACACGTCGACAGCATCGTCAAATTCAGCCACTTCGCCTGTGCCGACGAACCCGACAACGGCATGACCGAAATGCAGCTTGAAGCCTTTGATTTGGCGTGTGAAGGCTTGGAAGGCGAAGAAAGCCTCGCCAATTCTGCCGCCATCTTGAACGTGCCCGAAGCGCGCCGCGACTGGGGGCGTGCCGGTCTGGCGCTTTACGGCATTTCTCCGTTCGGCGGCGTGGATGAACGCCTGAAACCCGTGATGCGCCTGACTTCCCGCGTATTCGGCGAACGCGTCCTGCAACCTCATTCTCCTATCGGCTACGGCGCAACGTTTTACACCAGCAAGTCCACCCGCGTCGGCTTGATTGCCTGCGGCTATGCCGACGGCTATCCGCGCCGCGCCTCGACCAATTCGCCTGTTGCCGTCGAAGGCAAACGCAGCCGCATCATCGGCAGGGTGTCTATGGACATGATTACCGTCGAACTCGACGCTTCCCAAGAAGGTTTGGGTGCCGAAGTCGAATTGTGGGGCGATGTCGTCAACATCAACGAAGTCGCCGAAGCTGCCGATATGATTCCGTATGAAATTTTTTGCAACGTCAAGCGCGCGAAGTTTACATACTCGGAATAAGACACGATTGTTTTTGTTTAAAGGTCGTCTGAAATCATGGTATTGGGTTTCAGACGACCTTTTGGTTTTTATAGTGGATTAACTTTAAACCGGTACGGCGTTGCCTCGCCTTAGCTCAAA
>JVVZ01000252.1:0-9901 GCA_001062585.1 Neisseria meningitidis | reverse complement strand
CCTCGAATACGCAGCCTTCAACAAACTGCACAACCTGCCTGTCGATACGCCCGAGCGCCGCCGCCAAATCGGCTATGGCGATTTTGATACCGCATGGAACACCTTGCGCGAACACTTGAAAAACCGCGACTACATTATCGGCAACAGCTTTACCGCGCTGGATCTGTACTATTCCGGGCTGATTCTGCTCTTAACGCAAAACTTTAAAGTATTGCCTGCCGATGAAACCGATGTATTACAACGCTACGCCGCCAAACATCTCGCCCGTCCCGCCTTTGCCGAAACCATGGCATGGGCGCAGGAAACCGTTGCCCAAATGCCGCCTGCGGAATAAATCAAGGCTATTAAAACAAAAAGGTCGTCTGAAAACCCTTTTCAATCGGGTTTTCAGACGACCTTTTATCAGACGATTGGAAAATCAGTATTTCACCGAATCATTGCCGCTGTTTTTTTGGATAAATTCAATTTTATAACCGTCAGGATCTTCCACAAAAGCAATAACGGTCGTGCCGTGCATCATCGGTCCTGCCTCGCGCACAACTTTGCCGCCTTTTTGTCTGACCCGTTCGCAAGCCTCATACGCATCATCCACTTCCACTGCGATATGACCGTAAGCGTTGCCGATATCGTAGCTTTCCGTATCCCAGTTGTGCGTCAATTCCAGTACGGTATTTTCGGCCTCATTACCATAACCGACAAACGCCAAAGTAAACCGTCCTTCGGGATAATCGTGGCGGCGCAGTAAAGACATACCTAAAACATTTTGATAGAAGTCCAAAGATTTTTCGAGGTTGCCAACGCGCAACATCGTATGGAGCAGTCGCATAATGTATTCCTTTTATATTGTTTTAAAAACAGATTTTATCATAGTTCGCCCTAAGCGCCGATTGTCTGCACGGAACGAAATAGCGACACATTTTATCCATAAGGAACAACTTTTTCATCCGTCAGGCAGCCATCCTCGTTTTTCAGACGACCTTGCTTTATAATTATGCTTTATGTGTTTTTCAGAACTATCATGAAGTTAAGACAAACAGCCGCTCTTTTATGGCTGTCCATCCTCTCTTTGCCGGCATTTGCCATCGATTTCGGCCGCATCCCTCAAGACGAAATTTCCGTGTATGTTCAAGAATTGGACAGTGGAAACGTCTTGGTCGACCACCGTTCGAATGTGCCAGTCAACCCCGCATCGACCATGAAGCTGGTTACAGCGTTTGCCGCATTTAAAGCTTTGGGCGGCGATTACCGCTGGACAACCCAATTCAAAAGCGACGGCACGATTCAAGGCGACACCTTGCAAGGCGATATTTATTGGGTCGGCAGCGGAGACCCTGTTTTCGACCAAGAAGGCTTGGTCGGGATGCAGCAGCAATTGCGCGATAAAGGCATACGCAAAATCACCGGCGGCTTGGTACTCGACCGCCATTTATGGGGAGATATTCAAAATCCGAGCGATTTCGAATCCGATGTCGGTTCTCTATTTATGACGCCGCCCGACCCGCATATGCTGGCTTACAAAGTCGTATCGGTCAAACCGGAACGCAATGACATGGGCGGAGTGGATCTTGTGACCAATCCGCCCCTCCCCGACATTAAAATCGACAACAAAATCAACGTCACACCATCAAACGCATCCTGCAAAGCCTTGCAAAACCATATGCGCGCAAACTACAAAGGCGGCGTATTGCATGTTTCCGGCAAAGTTCCGGAATCGTGTTTGGGCAATGAAATGTACGTCAACATGTTGAACATGCGTGAATTTGTACAAAAGAGCTTTATCAACCAATGGCGTTATTCAGGCGGAGAAATTACCGACGGCATCAGGGCAGCATCCATACCACCTCATTCCAAAACGCTGGCAGTACACCAATCCAAACCCATGTCTGCCATTTTGACGGACATGAACAAATATTCGAATAATCTGATTGCGCGCTCCGTATTCCTGAAATTGGGAGGCGAGCATTCCGGCAACTCCGCCTTGCAGCAAGCCTCTTCAGCCGTAAAACGTGAATTGGCTACCGCGGGCGTGGATACGGAAAACTTGGTCTTGGAAAACGGTTCGGGCCTATCCCGCCGTGAACGCGTCAGCGCCAATATGTTGGCGCAAATGCTGGAAAAAGCCTATTTCAGCCCGTTCAAACAAGACTTCATCGATACCTTACCCATTGCCGGTAAAGATGGCACACTGAAATACCGCCTCAAACAGGCAGGCCCTGCCCTGCGCCTGAAAACAGGCACGCTCAAAGATGTACGCGCCCTCGCCGGATATTGGCTGGGAGACAAACCCATGATCGTGGTAGTGGTGATTAACAGTTCGAATGCCACCAACTATCTGAATGATTTGGATAAACTGGTTTCAAAAATCGTACAGCCTGGCGGTGACGCTTGGATTGATGCGAAAATGAAGTGCGCAGAACGAATGGAAGCTTAAAAAGCATCAAAACACTTCAGGCAGCCGGAGAAATGACTTTCCGGCTGCCTGAAGTGTTTTTCAGAGGTCGCAAATCCTACTGTTCCGTTTTACTGCATGAAGCGGGTCACGAATCGGCTTTACCTTTATTTTTCTTATCAGGGAAAATGAAGGAAGCGGCAATTCCGCAGGTCAGCACAACCAATACAACCAGCAAAGACGTATTGGGCGAAATGTCCCATCCGTGATGGAACATATGATTGCTCGCCGACAAGCCCAGCTTGGCAGCAATGAAAAACAGCAATACGACCACCGCCTTTTCCAAATGAACCAAATAGCCTTTCAACGCTTCCAATACGAAATAAAGCGTACGCAAACCCAAAATGGCAAACATCATGGCGCTGTAAACAATCAACGGTTCTTTAGATACAGCAATCACCGCAGGTACGCTGTCAAACGCGAACATCACGTCCGACAACTCAATCACTGCCAAACATAAAAACAGCGGCGTCGCGACCAACTGCCCTTTACGCATTTTCTGAGGATGGTTATTTTTAGGATGCTTGAGGTCTTCACCCGCCGGCTCAAGCCGCACCTCGGGATATTGCTCATGCGCTTTTTTCAACTCCTCGCCTTTTAAGAAAAAATGGCTGCCGTAAAGACGGGGAAACACAGGGAAAAAGCGATGGACCGCACGATATGCCAAATGTTCGGAATAATCGGCATCTTCTTCGCCCTCCTCTTCATCCCGACGCAGCATCATAACGGCGGTATAGCCGACAATGACGGCAAAAACCACTTCCACAATCGGCCCCAATGCCAACAGTCCGGCACCGATGGCGACAAAAATCATGCGGAAAATAATCGCGCCGATAATCCCCCAGTACAAAACGCGGTGGCGCAGGCCTTCAGGCACTTTAAACCAAGCAAAAACCGCCATCATTAAAAACAGATTATCTACGGACAATACTTTTTCCAAAGCATAGCCGGTAAAGAACAGGCTGGCAGCTTCACTGCCGTGATGAACCCATAAAAATGCGCCGAACAAAATCGATATCAATACCCAAAACAACGACCATATCGCGGCACTTTTCAGCGACATCGGTTTGTTGTCCCTATGGGCGAATAAATCGATGGCAATCGCGCCCACAGACAAAATCACGAAAACGGCGACGGTTTCAATGGGGAAACCCAAATGGTTCATAAAAAGCCTTTGTTATCAAAATAAAGCGTAAGTATAGTGAAACAACGCGGAATAATATAGAGAAATCCAATAAAGATAATGTAATATAGTGAATTAACTTTAAACCAGGACGGCGTTACCTCGCCTTGTCGTACTATCTGTACCGTCTGCGGCTTCGTCTCCTTGTCCTGATTTAAATTTAATCCACTATATTTCCGACAACTGGCACAAACCGGATTCCGCTCTTTATCCACGCCCGACAGACCAGTAAGGGGGCGTCTGAAAATTTCAGACGACCCCTTGCCTTTTCTCATCGACTTCCTAAACCCTATCCGATTTATAGTGGATTAACTTGTTGTCTGATTACATTCAATCCGCATCCGTTTCCAAATGCTTCAGAAAGATAGTTTCAAGCCTATTTAAATGCAATATTTTCAAGATAATTTGTAAACTAATGTTTTTAATATGGTTTGAAAAATATTTCAGTAAAACCGGCAAGTAACGGTCATCATGAGCTTTGCAAGCCTACTGTTTTCAGGTATCCTCAAACGGATTATTTACAATTTAATATGTTTTAATTACATATCTAATTGAATTAATAAATGATTTATTTCTAACAAGCTACAAAAAATAGAAATTTCCGCTGTATTTTAATTAGAAAAATGTTTGGGCGTGGATTGCCTGCAATTTCATCAGCCCGTGATTTTGAAGTTTTAGATGAGGAATAGTACATGAATCCCATGTATATCACTTTTGCAATCTATCTGGTTGCCGTTCTCTTGATTGGTCTGGCCGCGTATTTCTCCACGCGCAATTTCGATGATTATATTTTGGGCGGCCGCAGCTTGGGCCCGTTCGTTACGGCGATGTCGGCGGGTGCGTCCGATATGTCGGGCTGGCTTTTGATGGGCCTGCCCGGCGCGATTTATTTGAGCGGTCTGAATGAGGCTTGGATTGCCATCGGTTTGGTCGTCGGCGCGTATTTCAACTGGCTTTTGGTGGCGGGCCGTCTGCGCGTGCATACCGAATATGCCAATAATGCGCTGACGTTGCCGGATTATTTCTTCCACCGCTTCGGCGCGGGCGGACATTTGATGAAAGTGGTTTCCGCGCTGATTATTCTGTTTTTCTTCACGATTTATTGCGCCTCGGGCATTGTGGCGGGGGCAACTTTGTTCCAAAGCCTGTTTGAAGGCATGACTTACAATCAGGCGATGTGGCTGGGCGCGGGTGCGACCATTGCTTATACCTTCTTGGGCGGTTTCTTGGCGGTAAGCTGGACGGATACGCTGCAAGCTTCTTTGATGATTTTTGCGCTGATTTTGACGCCGGTAATGGTGTATCTGGGGCTGGGCGGCGCAGAACAAATGTCTGCCGCGATTCAAAGCGTTGCCGCAGGTACGGGCAAGGAATACGACAGCTTGTTTGCCGGTACGACCGTCATCGGCATTATTTCCACAGCCGCATGGGGCTTGGGCTATTTCGGTCAGCCGCACATTTTGGCGCGCTTTATGGCGGCTGAAAGCGCGAAATCGCTGGTGTCGGCACGCCGCATCGGCATGACTTGGATGGTGTTGTGTCTGGCAGGTGCGGTAGCGGTCGGTTATTTCGGTATTGCGTATTTTGGTGCAAACCCCGACCAAACCGCTTCCATGCACGGCAATCACGAACGTATCTTCATCGCGCTTTCTACTCTGCTGTTCAACCCTTGGATTGCAGGCATTATTTTGAGCGCGATTTTGGCGGCGGTCATGTCCACTTTGTCTTGCCAGCTTTTGGTTTGCTCCAGCGCGATTACTGAAGACTTCTACAAAGGCTTTTTGCGTAAAAATGCGCCGCAATCAGAATTGGTATGGGTGGGCCGTCTGATGGTATTGGCAATTGCCATTATCTCTATTCTGATTGCGTCCGACCCTAAGAGCAAAGTTTTGGGTTTGGTGTCTTATGCGTGGGCAGGTTTCGGTGCGGCGTTCGGTCCGATTGTGATTCTATCGGTATTGTGGAAACGCATTACGGCATACGGCGCTTTGTCGGGCATGATTGCCGGTGCGCTGACTGTGGTGGCGTGGGCGGAGTGGGTTAAAAAACCTGCTTTGGCTGCACATGAAACCGGTATTTGGACTATGTACGAAATCGTCCCCGGATTTATCGCTTGTTTGGTAATCGCTATTTTGGTTTCACTGACCGACAAAGAGCCGTCTCGTGAAATCCAAGAACGTTTTGAAAAAGCGGACACAGAATACCGCGAGGCGAAATAAGTGTTTTCAGACGACCTGCCGTTGACCGCAGGTCGTCTGAATTTTTATACGGGAAAGCAGGTTTTGTTTTTATATTGATGCTCATGCGGATAATGCACTCTTTTAGCTTTATCTGCTTTTTATCAAAGCAAAAAATCCTGTTTTTGAGATAAATTGCTTGTCCGACCCTTATAAATTTATTAAGATATTATCTATATGCTTTAAATCTTTTCAGACGACCTCGAAAAGGGATGGGGTCGTCTGAAAATCATCATAAAAACTTTGGAGAACCTTAAAATGTTTGACTTTGCTTTTCCGACACAAACGCCACTGCGCCAAGCGATTACCGATGCTTACCGCCGCGACGAAATCGAAGCCGTTCAGGATATGCTGCAACGCGCCCAGATGAGCGATGAGGAGCGTCGGGCGGCGTCCGAACTCGCGCGCCGTTTGGTTACGCAGGTTCGTGCCAGCCGCACCAAAGCCAGCGGGGTGGATGCGCTGATGCACGAGTTTTCGCTCTCCAGCGAAGAAGGCATTGCGCTGATGTGTCTGGCGGAAGCTTTGCTGCGCATTCCCGACAATGCGACGCGAGACCGCCTGATTGCCGACAAAATTTCCGAAGGCAACTGGAAAAGCCATTTGAACAACAGCCCGTCCCTGTTCGTCAACGCCGCCGCATGGGGCTTGCTGATTACCGGCAAACTGACCGCGCCGAGCGACAAGCAGATGGGTTCGGCTCTGAACCGCCTCGTCAGCAAAGGCGGCGCACCCCTGATCCGCCAAGGCGTGAACTACGCCATGCGCCTGTTGGGCAAGCAGTTTGTTACCGGACAAACCATTGAAGAAGCGCTGCAAAACGGCAAAGAGCGCGAAAAAATGGGCTACCGCTTCTCCTTCGATATGTTGGGCGAAGCCGCCTACACCCAAGAAGATGCCGACCGCTATTACAACGACTACGTTCAAGCCATTCACGCCATCGGCAAAGATGCTGCCGGACAAGGCGTTTACGAAGGCAACGGCATTTCCGTCAAACTTTCCGCCATCCATCCGCGCTATTCCCGCGCCCAACACGAACGCGTCATGAGCGAACTCTTACCTCGTCTGAAAGAGCTGTTCCTTTTGGGTAAAAAATACGATATCGGTATCAACATCGACGCCGAAGAAGCCAACCGTTTGGAGCTGTCTTTGGATTTGATGGAAGCACTCGTTTCCGACCCCGATTTGGCGGGTTACAAAGGCATCGGCTTTGTCGTTCAGGCTTATCAAAAACGCTGTCCCTTCGTCATTGACTATCTGATTGACCTTGCCCGCCGCAACAATCAAAAACTGATGATCCGCCTCGTTAAAGGCGCGTACTGGGACAGCGAAATCAAATGGGCGCAAGTGGACGGCCTGGACGACTATCCGACCTACACCCGCAAAGTCCATACCGACATCTCCTACCTCGCCTGCGCGCGCAAACTGCTGGACGCGCAAGATGCCGTGTTCCCGCAATTCGCCACCCACAACGCCTACACATTGGGCGCGATTTACCAAATGGGCAAAGGCAAAGACTTTGAACACCAATGCCTGCACGGTATGGGCGAAACCTTGTACGACCAAGTGGTCGGCCCGCAAAACTTAGGCCGCCGCGTGCGCGTGTACGCCCCGGTCGGTACGCACGAAACCCTGCTCGCCTACTTAGTGCGCCGCCTGTTGGAAAACGGCGCGAACTCGTCGTTTGTCAACCAAATCGTCGATGAAAACATCAGCATCGACACGCTGATCCGCAGCCCGTTCGACACCATCGCCGAACAAGGCATCCACCTGCACAACGCTTTGCCGCTGCCGCGCGATTTGTACGGCAGGGGTCGTCTGAATTCCCAAGGCGTCGATTTCAGCAACGAAACCGTGTTGCAACAGCTTCAAGAAAAACTCAACCGCGCCGCTGCGCAAGACTTCCACGCCGCGTCCATTATCAACGGCAAAGCCCGCGATGTCGGCGAAGCGCAACCGATTAAAAATCCCGCCGACCACGACGACATCGTCGGCACAGTCAGCTTTGCCGATGCTGCGCTTGCCCAAGAAGCGATTGGTGCAGCCGTTGCCGCGTTTCCCGAATGGAGCGCGACGCCTGCCGCCGAGCGCGCCGAATGCCTGCGCCGCTTTGCCGATTTGCTGGAACAGCACACCCCCGCGCTGATGATGCTTGCCGTGCGCGAAGCAGGTAAAACGCTGAACAACGCCGTCGCCGAAGTGCGCGAAGCTGTCGATTTTTGCCGCTACTACGCCGGCGAAGCCGAAAACACCCTGCCCCAAGACGCCAAGGCCGTCGGCGCCATCGTCGCCATCAGCCCGTGGAACTTCCCGCTCGCCATCTTTACCGGCGAAGTCGTTTCCGCATTGGCAGCCGGTAACACCGTCATCGCCAAACCTGCCGAACAAACCAGCCTGATTGCCAGCTACGCCGTTTCCCTGATGCACGAAGCAGGCATCCCGACTTCCGCCTTGCAACTTGTCCTCGGCGCAGGCGATGTCGGCGCAGCGCTGACAGGCGACCCGCGTATCGGCGGCGTGATTTTCACCGGTTCGACCGAAGTGGCGCAACTGATTAACAAAGCCCTCGCCAAACGCAACGACAGCCCCGTCTTGATTGCCGAAACCGGCGGTCAAAACGCCATGATTGTCGATTCCACCGCGCTGCCCGAGCAGGTTTGTTTGGACGTGCTCAACTCCGCCTTTGACAGCGCGGGACAACGCTGCTCCGCCTTGCGTATCCTTTGCGTTCAAGAAGATGTCGCCGACAAGATGCTCGCCATCATCAAAGGCGCAATGGACGAATTGGTCGTCGGCAAACCCGTTCAACTTACCACCGACGTAGGTCCCGTTATTGATGCCGAAGCGCAGCAAAACCTGCAATCGCACATCAACAAAATGAAAGGCGTTGCCAAGTCTTACCACGAAGTCAAAGCCGCCTCCGACGTTGATCCTGCGAAATCCACTTTCGTGCTGCCGATTTTGTTCGAACTCAACAATTTGAACGAACTCACCCGCGAAGTCTTCGGTCCCGTCCTGCACGTTGTCCGCTACCGTGCCGACGAACTTGACCAAATCATCGACCAAATCAACAGCAAAGGCTACGCGCTCACCAGCGGCGTACACAGCCGTATCGAAGGTACGGTCAAACGCATCCGCGAACGCATCGAAGCGGGTAACGTTTACGTCAACCGCAACATCGTCGGCGCCGTCGTCGGCGTACAACCGTTCGGCGGACACGGTATGTCAGGTACAGGTCCGAAAGCAGGCGGTTCGTTCTATCTGCAAAAACTGACCCGCATCCCCGAATGGGTTGCCCCGCCGCTGAGCCGTATCGGACAAGCGGACGAAGTCGCGCTCAAACGCCTTGAAGCCCTGATTCACAAGCTGCCGTTTAATGCGGAAGAGAAAAAAGCAGCGGCATCAGCATTGGGACACGCCCGCATCCGCACCCTGCGCCAAGCAGAATCCGTCTTGGTCGGACCGACCGGCGAACGCAACGCCATGAGCTGGCGTGCGCCCAAACGCGTCTGGGTACACGGCGGCAGCCTCCTGCAAGCCTTCTGCGCCCTGACCGAACTTGCCGCCGCAGGCATCGTAACCGTCGTCGAACCCGACAGCCCGCTTGCCTCCTACACCGCCGACCTCGAAGGCCTGTTGCAAGTCAACAGCAAACCTGAAAGCACGGGTGTGCACCACGTCGCCGCCCTAAGCCCGCTGGACAGCAGCCGCAAGCAAGAGCTGGCAAACCGCGACGGCGCACTTATCCGCATCCTCCCGTCCGAACAAGGCTTGGACATCCTGCAAGTGTTTGAAGAAATTTCTTGCAGCGTCAATACCACAGCCGCCGGCGGCAACGCCAGCCTGATGGCCGTTTCTGACTAAAAGGACTGAATAAACGCTAGAGCGTTTGAACAAAGGTCGTCTGAAAACGTTAGCAAAACCCGCTAAGTCGGTTTTCAGACGACCTTTTTATGCTTTGATGAAAAGTTGGATTCGTTATAGTGGATTAAATTTAAATCAGGACAAGGCGACGAAGCCACAGACAGTACA
>JVVZ01000251.1:0-930 GCA_001062585.1 Neisseria meningitidis | reverse complement strand
TGGTTAGACCTTCAAAGTTGAGTATTGTACTATTTTATTTTTAATTGACTATAATAGAACACGGCAAAGCCGTCCCATTCCATTAAAACCCATCCACATATGACCCAAAATCCAACACATCCTACCTCGATACCTTATCCCGCCACCCGCCCACTTGCATGAAAACGGAATGAAAGATAACATTCTCCTCCTTGCAGCTGGGATAAAATATATGTTGCAATCGCCGGGCAGTCGGGTAAAGGTGCAAAATGATTCTACACAGCGTCACCGCTTTAACATTCAGCACATTTTAAAACATTAGAAATTAAAACCGCCCGCTGCCGACCTATTCATTTACTTTCATTCAGGTAGTTTATTCATGGATCAAAATAACACTCCACACCCTAATGTACCCAACGACACTGCTGTCATGACCGTCAAGGATTGGATCATCACATTCCTGATACTCGCCATTCCTATCGTAGGCCTTGTCATGATATTTGTCTGGGCATTTGGGGACGGTAACAAAAACCGCAAACACTTCATGCAAGCTTATTTGTGGCTTATGCTGGTTTGTTTCATTATCATGATTCCACTAGTATTTTTTGTAATGACACGCTTTCCTGCCGCAGTAATGCAGCAACAAAATTTTGGGCAGCCTGCATATGAAGCACCAATGAACAACATGCCTTCTGAAAAATTTGATACCAACAGCCTCCCTGAGCAAGAACCATCTGCCGACGACATGTCGGAACAAGAAAACGAAACTGCCTCAGAAGTTTCTGAAGAAGTTCCCGAAAACGCCGAAGCTGCCCAATAATCAGAATTTGCCCCGGCAAGTCAAAAGGTCGTCTGAAACAGATTTCAGACGACCTTTTAGCATGAATCAATACTGACTAATATAGTGGATTAAATTTAAATCAGGACAAGGCGACGAAGCCGCAGACAGTA
>JVVZ01000250.1:0-1271 GCA_001062585.1 Neisseria meningitidis | reverse complement strand
TTTGAGCTAAGGCGAGGCAACGCTGTACTGGTTTAAAGTTAATCCACTATAAAACGCTTTTCCCTCCTTATTCACGGACTACCACCTCCCCATATTCCAAGACCGCACGGTTTCCCCATTCGGTCAGCCTCTCCAAAACAGGCAGGAAACTTCTGCCGAAATCGGTCAGCGCATATTCCGCCCTCAACGGCGGCCTGTTGCCGAATACTTCGCGTGAGACCAGCCCGCCTTGTTCCAACTGCTTGAGCTGACGGCTTAATACGGCTTCAGTTACCCCGTGCAGACTGTCGTGCAATTCGCCGAAGCGTTTTACGCCGTCCTGCAAATGATAAAGGATGACCGCCTTCCATTTTCCCCCGACCAAATCCATCGCCACACTGAGCGGACAAGGATAGATTTTGCCGCCGAAACTGAAACACTCGCTTTGACACTCTGTCTTCATCCGATACACCTATTCAAACGGATAGTTATTGATTGCAGGTTTTGAAGCCGCCTAAAATCCTATCGTCTCCAACATCCTGACAAGGAATGAAACATGGCACTCGTCATCCTCGCACATCCTGATTTCGCCCAATCCGTCGCCAATAAAGCCGTCATCGGACATCTGACCCGCAGCGGTTTAGACGTTGAAATCCGCGACATCGCCGCACTGTATCCCGACTACCGCATCAATGCCGCCGCCGAACAGCAGGCCCTGTTGCACCATCAAACCGTCGTATTCCAATATCCGCTGTACTGGTACAACATGCCCGCAATTCTAAAGCAATATTTCGACTCCGTGTTTACTTACGGCTTTGCCTACGGCACGGGCGGGGACAAACTGAAAGGCAAAAACTTCGTCGCCAGCATAACAGTCGGTTCGCCCGAACAAGACTACCGCGCAGATGGGGACGCGCATTTCCGTGTGTACGAATTCTGCAAAAACCTGGAACAGACCGCCTATTTTACGCAGATGCGCTACATCGACCCGTTCTATTTCCACGGCACATCGCCCGCCTTATACAGCCGTGAAGAAATCCAAAGCAAAGCAGAGGATTGCGCGGAAGGATTGGTAACATTATTGCGGAAATTGGACAAAAAAAGTTAGAGGATACAGGTCGTCTAAAAAACAGGAAAACCGGTTTTTCAGACGACCTTTTTTGCAAACTATGTTTTGATTGCGCACCCATTCAAGAATGATGCCGCCTTGTAGCGTGGGCTTTGCCCACGAAGATGATGAATATAGTGGATTAAATTTAAATCAGGACAAGGCGACGAAGCCGCAGACAGTA
>JVVZ01000249.1:0-2622 GCA_001062585.1 Neisseria meningitidis | reverse complement strand
ATAGTACGGCAAGGCGAGGCAACGCCGTACTGGTTTAAATTTAATCCACTATACAAAGGAAACCCCATGGCTGATTTCTCATCCGTTCCCGTTTTGTCCTTCGACCGCGTCCGTCTCGAACCTTTGACGGCGGCACACGAAGCCGGTTTGCGCGAAGCAGTTTGCGACGGCGAAGTTTGGAAGCTGAACGTAACCACCGCGCCCGAACCCGACCAAGTGGCGAACTACATCCGCACCGCCACGCAAACCCGCCTTGCCTTTGCCGTCATCGACGAAGACACGGGCAAAATCGTCGGCTCAACTTCGCTTTACCACATCGACCCCGCCATCCCCCGCCTCTACATCGGTTTTACATGGTACGCCCTGTCGGCACGGCGCACGCGCATCAATACCGCCTGCAAAATCATGTTGCTCGACTACGTCTTCGACACTTTAAACTGCCGCTGCGCCTGTTGGCAGACCGACAACCTCAACACCGCCTCCCAACGCGCTATCGAACGCTTGGGCGCACACCAAGACGGCATCTTGCGCTGCCACAAACTGCGGAAAGACGGCAGCGTGCGCGATACGGTGGAATACAGCCTGCTGCGCGAAGAATGGCCGCAGGCAAGGGCAAAACTGCTCGAAAAAGCGGCAGCTTATGACGCGTCCTGAAAAAACGTTTTCTTCTTCATTTTTTCATCAAAACACGTCCATCTTGCTGACAATCTGAAGTCTTTAAGAAGTGAATGAAATCAGGCTCACCCCCGCCAAACACCTGATAAATAAAGGCCGTCTGAATGTTTCAGACGACCTTTTCAAACCGCGTTTATGTAAATCCAAACAGAAAATCTTTGCAATTCTCAGAAAAATCCACTAAATTCTCAATAACATATTATGAACGGTTTAACATCGGTTCAAAACGTAAAACCCGCGCGCAATCTTCCACGCCAAAAACACCGCGCCAGCAGGTTTTACCGCCGAAACAGGCGTTCGTAATACAACGGATAATCATAAAGGCAGGATATGCCTGTTTCTAGGAGTACAACCATGGCTGAAGCAACAGATGTTGTCTTGGTGGGTGGAGGCATTATGAGCGCGACTTTGGGCGTTTTGCTCAAAGAACTCGAACCGTCTTGGGAAATCACCCTTATCGAACGCTTGGAAGACGTAGCGTTGGAATCGTCAAACGCTTGGAACAACGCCGGCACAGGGCATTCCGCGTTATGCGAACTCAATTACGCCCCGCTCGGCGCAGACGGCACCATCGACCCGACCCGCGCCCTCAATATTGCCGAACAATTCCACATCAGCCGCCAGTTCTGGTCATCGCTTGTCGAAGAAGGCAAAATCACCGACAACTCCTTCATCCATACCGTCCCGCATATGTCGCTGGTCATGAACACCGACCATTGCGACTACCTGCAAAAACGTTTCGACGCATTCAAATCCCAAAAACTCTTCGAACGGATGGAATTCTCCACCGACCGCGCCAAAATCGCCGAATGGGCGCCGCTGGTCATCAACGGCCGTAAAGAAGGCCAACCCGTCGCCGCCAACTACTCCGCCGAAGGCACAGACGTCGATTTCGGCAGCCTGACCCGCCAAATGGTGCAATACCTGCGCGAAAAAGGCGTCAAAACCGAGTTCAACCGCCACGTCGACGACATCAAACGCGAATCCGACGGCGCATGGGTGCTCAAAACCAGCGACACCCGTAATCCCGACGGCCAACTCACCCTCCGCACCCGCTTCCTCTTCCTCGGTGCAGGCGGCGGCGCACTGACCCTGCTGCAAAAATCCGGCATCCCCGAAGGCAAAGGCTACGGCGGTTTCCCCGTTTCCGGGCTGTTCTTCCGCAACAGCAACCCCGAAACCGCCGCGCAACACAACGCCAAAGTGTACGGTCAAGCCTCCGTCGGCGCGCCGCCCATGTCCGTCCCGCATCTCGACACCCGCAACGTGGACGGCAAACGCCACCTCATGTTCGGCCCTTACGCAGGTTTCCGCTCCAACTTCCTCAAACAAGGCTCGCTCATGGATTTGCCCCTGTCCATCCACTTGGACAACCTCTACCCCATGCTGCGCGCCGGCTGGGCGAATATGCCCCTGACCAAATACCTCTTGGGCGAATTGCGCAAAACCAAAGAAGAACGCTTCGCCTCCCTGCTGGAATACTACCCCGAAGCAAACCCTGACGACTGGGAACTCATCACCGCAGGACAACGCGTTCAAATCATCAAAAAAGACT
The DNA here is from genome assembly GCA_001062585.1 of Neisseria meningitidis. Classification (GTDB taxonomy): domain Bacteria; phylum Pseudomonadota; class Gammaproteobacteria; order Burkholderiales; family Neisseriaceae; genus Neisseria; species Neisseria meningitidis_D. Next base: position 392 of record JVVZ01000249.1, on the reverse strand, counting down.
CCGAAAAAGGCGGCGTCCTCCAATTCGGCACCGAAATCGTCGCCCACGCCGACGGCTCGCTCGCCGCACTCTTGGGCGCATCCCCCGGCGCATCAACCGCCGTACCTTTGATGATCAAACTCATCCACCAATGCTTCCCAAGCCGCATTTCCTCATGGGAAGGTCGTCTGAAAGAACTTGTTCCCGGCTTCGGCATCAAGCTCAACGACAACCCGCAGCTTGCCGAAGAAATCATCAGCCACAACGCCAAAGTATTGGGTATCCATTACGCTTGAGGCAGATAAATTGCAAGGCGGGCGTTCTTGCCCGCCTTTTTTCAAACCATTAAAGTATTAAAATATAGTGGATTAACTTTAAACCAGTACGGCGTTGCCTCGCCTTGCCATACTATC
>JVVZ01000248.1:0-5349 GCA_001062585.1 Neisseria meningitidis | reverse complement strand
AAAACGGTATCCGAACGGCTTGATTTGAGTTTTGGTATTTTTGCCCGACGGGGTCAAAAATACAGTTGCTACTGAAACTACCAAACCGAAACCCATCTGAGGTCGTCTGAAAACCTGTCTTATGGTTTTCAGACGACCTTTATTGTTCCCGCCGACAGGCATACAATCAAAAGTGCAGTACCTTTCATTGATTCAATACAAGGAGACAGTTATGCGCGGCATAAAATCAGTTGCATTGTTGTGTACTTTGGCATTGGGTGCGCCGGCGTTTTCGGCGGGTTTGGCCAAAACGCTGCCGGGCGATTTGACGACGGCTCAGGCGCAGGCGGTGGTGCAGGCTTCAATGAAAAAGGCGCGTGAAATCAAGGTGCCGATGAATATCGCGGTCATGGACGCAGGCGGTAATTTGAAGGCGTTTGCGCGTATGGACGATGCGTTTATCGGCAGTATCGATATTGCGCAGAAAAAGGCGAAAACGGCACGCTATTTCAATATGTCCACCCGCGATTTGGGCAAGGCTTCGCAGCCGGGCGGCGAGCTTTACGGTATTGAGGTGACCAACGACGGTTTGGTGATTTTTCCCGGCGGTGTGCTGCTGGTGGATAAAAACGGCGTTATCGTCGGCAGCGTCGGCGTGAGCGGCGGCTCAGTCGATGAAGACGAAAGTGTCGCGAAAGCAGGTGCGGCGGTATTGACGGGAAGGTAAGCCGCAGCTTAAGGCAACTTGACGCGTTTCTTTTCATTGATTTGCGTTGGGTTGATGAAATACGCAGAGGTCGTCTGAAAATGTGGGTCTAAACTCCCGCTGTCTTTTCAGACGACCTTTTTGCATTTGTTGACATTTTTACCGCTTCGGGCATGACGTTCGGGCATATGGGGTCGTCTGAAACCTGAAATGCTGTCTTTCCCAAGCACAATTCGCTGCAATGGGATATGATTATCCTTTTTCAGACGTCCTGTCCTGATATGGGGTCGTCTGAAAAGCCGATTCCGTCGGGTGCGGCGGAGTCCTGAGAAGCCGTTAAGTCATACAAGAAAGCCAAGATGTCCGAAACAGCAGTCCAAGAAACCCAAGAAACGCCAAACAGTGTGCCTACGTCGTCTGAAACACAACCCACCCCGCCCAAGCGCAAGAGGCGCTGGTTGCGGGGTCTGTTGCTGACGTTGGTTGTGCTGGTGTGCGCGCTGGCGGGCTTTATCGGCTGGCTGGTGGGGACGGAATCGGGTTTGCGTTTCGGTTTGTACAAGATTCCGTCCTGGTTTGGCGTGAAGATTGCGTCGGAAACGCTGGAAGGTACGCTGGTTAAGGGTTTTCACGGCGATAAGTGGATGATTGAAACGGATGGGGCGGATGTGAAAATCAGCGCGTTCCGTTTTGATTGGAAGCCGTCCGAGCTGTTTCAGCGCAGCCTGCACATTACTGAAATTGTGGCGGGCGATATTGCGGTCGTGCCGAAGCCGACGCCGCCGAAAGAGAAAAAGCCGTCCAAAGGGCTGCCTGAGAGCATTGATTTGCCTGTGTTGGTGTTTATCGACCGTTTTGAGACGGGCAGGCTCAGCGTAGGCAAAAATTTTGATAAGCAGACGGCCTATCTCGACCATCTGAATGCGGCATACCATTATGATCAGAAAGAACACCGCTTGGATTTGAAAACCCTCGATACGCCGTGGAGCAATTCGACGGGTTCGGCGGTGGTCGGGCTGGAGAAGCCTTTTGCGCTCAATACGACGATTCAGACGAAAGGCGAGCTGGAAGGCGAGACGATAGAGGGTAAGGCGCGCCTGTGGGGCAGCTTGCAGGACGTGCAGACTGAAATCCTGCTGGACGGCGACGATGTGCATTTGTCGGCGAAATCTACGGTGCATCCGTTTGCTGCTTCGTTGGACAAGATGATCGGCGAGGTGCTGATCAAGGGTTTCAACATCAATCCGACCGCGTTCTTGCCGTCGCTGCCCAAGGCAAACCTGACGTTTGACGCGACCGTCGTGCCTTCGTTTACGCACGGTATCGCGCTGGACGGTTCGCTCGACTTGGAAAACAAGGCGGCGGGTTTTGCCGATGCAAAATCCATTCCGGTGCGCAATATTCTGGCGGACTTCACCATCAACGACAACGGAGTGGTAACCGTCCAAGAGTCTGAAATCGGGCTGCTGGAGGAAGGTTCGTTCAATGTCGCCGGTACGGTCGATACGGTGAAAAACGCGCTGGCGCTTAAGATTAATGTGAACAACCTCGTTTCAGACGACCTCGTCCGCACCAATGTTGCCGGTCAGTGGAACGGATTTATCGGCGTCAAAGGCGAAACCGCCTCGCCCGCTATCGACTGGAATCTTGAAAGCGGCAGCGCGCAACTCTCCGGCCTGCTGTCCTTCGTTACCGACAGACAACATGGTCAACGCACCCTCAATCTCGACCGCGTCCGCGTCGCACCGCAAAACGGCGGCGAACTGACGGCGCAAGGTTCGCTCGAACTCTTCAAAGACCGCCTGCTCAAGCTCGATGTTTCCAGCAAGGCGTTCAATCCGTCCCGCTTAGACTCAAAACTGCCCGCCGGCAGCGTCAACGGCACCATCAATCTTTCAGGCGAACTGGCGAAAGAAAAATTCGCCGGCAAAATGCAGTTTGCGCCGAGTACGTTAAACAACGTCCCCCTCAGCGGCAAAGCCGACGTCGTTTACGAATCCGGACACCTCCCGCGCGCGCTGACCGACCTGCGTTTGGGCAACAATATTGTCAAAACCAACGGCAGCTTCGGCAAAAAAGGCGACCGTCTCAACATCGACATCACCGCTCCCGACCTTTCCCGTTTCGGTTTCGGACTGGGCGGGCTGCTCAATACGCGTGGCTACATTTCAGGCGACCTCAAAGGCGGGCTGAAAACCTACGAAGCCGACCTCTCCGGCGAGGCGCGCGCCCTGCGAGTCGGCGATGCCGTCAACATCCGTATGCTTGACTTCAAACTCAAAGGCACGCCCGACATCAACCGTCCGCTTGCCGCCGACATCAAAGGCAGCCACATCGCCCTTTCCGGCGGCGCGACCGTCATCGATGCGGTCGACCTGTCCCTCAACGGCACGGGTGCGCAACACCGCATACACGGCAGCAGCAGCATGGCGTTGGACGGCAAACCTTACAAACTCGAAGTCAACGCGGCGGGCGGTCTGAACAAAGACTTCAATCAGTGGAAAGGCAGCGTGGACACGCTCGACATCGGCGGCGCGTTCAACCTCAAACTGCAAAACCGCATGAACCTCGAAGCAGGCGCGGAGCGCGTTTCCATGAGCGCGGCGCGCTGGAGCGTGATGGGCGGCAGCCTCAACCTGCAAAACTTCGTTTGGGACAAAAAGACCAGCATCACCAGCAAAGGCAGTGCGCAAAGCCTGCACATCACCGAGCTGCAAAACTTCGTCAAAATCCCCGTCGAACACAACTTGGTACTCGGCGGCGATTGGGATTTGGCGTACAGCCAAAACGCCCGCGGCTACCTCAACATCAACCGCCAAAGCGGCGACATCATCCTGCCGAACAAAGACCCGAAAAAACAAATGCCCTTAGGTTTGAGCGCGCTCGCCCTGCGCACCCGTTTCCAAAACGGCCGCATCGACAGCACGCTTGAAGGCAATACCCGCTTCGGCAGCGTCAACGCCGATTTGGGCATCAGCCAGCAGTTCGGCAACAAAATCGCCAACGCGCCGGTCAGCGGCAAAATCAACCTCAACGTCCCCGACTTGGGCGCAATCAAAACCTTCCTGCCCGCTACCGCGCAAGGCATTACAGGTCGTCTGAACGCCACCGCCACCATAGGCGGGCGCGTCGGTTCGCCCACCATCGCCGCCACCTTGAACGGCACCAGCAACTACGGTACAGCCGAAGGTACGGTCAACATCGGACAAGGCGCCAGCATGGACACCGCGCCTTTGAGCGGCAAACTCAACCTCAACGTCGCCGACCTCGAAGTCTTCCGCAACTTCCTGCCCGTCGGACAAACCGTCAAAGGTCGTCTGAATGCCGCCGTCAGCCTTGGCGGACGCGTCGGCGATCCCCAGCTTTCCGGTACGCTCAACGGCGAAAACCTCTACTACCGCAACCAAACCCAAGGCCTCATCCTCGACAACGGCGTTTTACGTTCCCATTTGCAGGGACAACGCTGGATTATCGACAGCCTCAAGTTCCACAAAGGCGGTACGCTCGAGCTTAAAGGCTCCGTCAACCTTGCCAACGCCGATCCGGATGTTGACGTAGATGTCGTTTTCGACAAATACGACACCCTCTCCCGTCCGAACCGCCGCCTGCGCCTCTCCGGCAGCGCGAAAGTGCAATACAACCAGGCCAGAGGCTTCATCCTCAACGGTACGTTGGGCAGCGACTACGGTATGTTCGGTTCGCAAAAATCCTCCATGCCCTCGTTGGACGACGATGTCGTCGTGTTGGGCGAAGAGAAAAAACAAACCGCCGCCGTGACGCCCATCAGCCTCAACCTCACGCTCAACCTCAACGACAACATCCGTTTCGTCGGTTATGGCGCAGACATCACCATAGGCGGCAAGCTGACCATCACTTCCCGCCCGGGCGAAGCCATCCAAGGCGTCGGTACGGTTAAAGTCGTTAAAGGCCGTTACAAAGCCTACGGTCAAGACCTCGACATCACCAAAGGTACGGTTTCTTTCGTCGGCCCGCTCAACAACCCCAACCTGAACATCCGCGCCGAACGCCGCCTTTCCCCCGTCGGGGCGGGCGTCGAAGTCCTCGGCAGCCTCTCCAATCCGCGCGTGACCCTCGTTGCCAAAGAGGCGATGAGCGAAAAAGACAAGCTCTCCTGGCTCATCCTCAACCGCGCCAGCAGCGGCAGCGACGGCGACAATGCCGCACTTTCCGCAGCGGCAGGCGCGCTCCTCGCCGGACAAGTCAACGACAGGCTCGGACTGGTGGACGATTTGGGCATCACCAGCCAACGCAGCCGCAACGCCCAAACCGGCGAACTCAACCCCGCCGAACAAGTGCTGACCGTCGGCAAGCAGTTCACCAACAACCTCTACGCGGGTTACGAATACGGTCTTTCCAGTGCAGAACAGTCGGTCAAGCTCGTGTACCAGCTCACCCGCGCCATCCAAGCCGTTGCCCGCGTCGGCAGCCGTTCATACGGCGGCGAGTTGAAATACACCATCCGTTTCGACAGGCTCTTCCGTTCGGATTACGAAAACGACCGCAAAATCGAAGAAGCGGAAAAACAAAAAGCCGAGCAAACGCAATAACGCCGACGGAAAGGAAAAGGTCGTCTGAAAACCACACTTTAGGGTTTGAACTGCACCCCAAAAGTTGGACATCCCCTCCAACTCACAAGGTGCAGT
>JVVZ01000026.1:0-859 GCA_001062585.1 Neisseria meningitidis | reverse complement strand
TTCAATCAGGCCGCCGTTGCATGGTCAAGATTCGATGTTATCCGTGCGCCGCCGATGCCAACATCTCCGCCCTGCCTTTCCGCCAAATCCGCGGGCAAACCGGCGTAGCGGCGGCAAGCGGTTTTTCCAAACGCCTGCGCTGCGCCCTATCCGGCGAAAGCTACATCAGCCCGAGCTGGCAAGGGCAACACTGCTACGGCGCAACCTTCGTCCTCAATAGCGACGACGACGCTTGGCATCCGCACGAAGAAACCGCCAACCGCGCCGCCCTGCAACAACTCAACCCGCCATTGGCGCAATCATTATTTGAACAAAACCCGCTTCGTTCGGTTTCAGACGACCTCTCTGACCCGCCGCAAGGACACGCCGCCCTGCGCTGCGACAGTCCCGACCACCTGCCCGTCGTCGGCGCGCTCGGCAACATCGCCGCCATGCAGACCGCCTACGCCAAACTCGCGTTGGACAAAAACTACCGCCTCGACAACGTCCCCTGCCCCTACCTGCCGAACGCCTACATCAACACCGCCCACGGCACGCGCGGCCTCGCCACCGCCCCCGTCTGCGCCGCCGCCATTGCCGCCGACATCCTCGGCCTGCCTCAGCCCCTGTCCCAACGCCTGCGCACCGCCCTGCATCCAAACCGCGCCGTCATCCGCGCCATCGTGCGGCAGCAGCCTTTGCTTTGATGCGTAGGAGGTCGTCTGAAAAGCTGCCTGAGCACGCTGTCAATCGACCTCCGTTTCCACTATAATGTCGCATCCCATGCCCATACGGAACAGGCCGTCTTTTTTCAGACGACCTGTTTCTTTTATAGTGGATTAACTTTAAATCAGGACAAGGCGACGAAGCCGCAGACAGT
>JVVZ01000247.1:0-769 GCA_001062585.1 Neisseria meningitidis | reverse complement strand
CCTTGGATTCGGATTTCAAGTGCAACACTAGGGTACCAGTGGTTGGAACAGATTCAAGAATAAAACACTTGGCGTTTCGTAGCCAAGTGTTTTTCTCGGCCGGTGGTTCAACTCATCTTGAACCCTGCGTATCTCCCGATCGCTGATGTTTCGGAAATCGGTTTGTTTGGGGAAATATTGCTGGATGAGTCCGTTGGTGTTCTCATTCAGCCCTTTCTCCCAAGAATGGTAAGGGCGGCAAAAATAGGTTTTCGCCTTCAATGCTTTGGCTATTTTGGTGTGTTGGTAGAACTCTTTGCCGTTATCCATGGTGATGGTGTGGACTCTGGCTTTATATGCCCTTAATACCCTAATGACTGCCCGGGCAGTATCTTCGGCCTTTAAGTTATCCAATTTACAGATGATGGTGTAGCGGGTAACACGTTCGACTAGGGTCAATAATGCGCTTTTCTGATTTTTGCCGACGATGGTGTCGGCCTCCCAATCGCCGATGCGGGTTTTCCGGTCGACGATAGCAGGTCGGTTTTCTATGCCGACGCGGTCGGGCACTTTGCCTCTGGTCCATGTGCTGCCGTAGCGTTTGCGGTAGGGTTTGCTGCATATTCTGAGATGTTGCCACAAAGTGCCGCCGTTGTTTTTGTCTTGGCGGAGGTAGCGGTAAACGGTGCTGTGATGGAGTGTGATCCCGTGGTGTTTATGCAGGTAGGCGCATACCTGTTCGGGACTGAGTTTGCGGCGGATAAGGGTGTCGATGTGTTGAATCAGCTGC
>JVVZ01000025.1:0-4608 GCA_001062585.1 Neisseria meningitidis | reverse complement strand
ACTGTCTGCGGCTTCGTCGCCTTGTCCTGATTTAAATTTAATCCACTATATTTCTTAACGTTCACTCAATCCGCGATCTCCGCAAACTTCTCCCAATTTGCCAACACATACGCCACAGCCGCCGCCATATCGTCATCCGCGATTTCGTAATATTCGCCGTCCAATTCCTCAAAATCGGGAAACTCGGCACGAATCGCGTCCAAAGATGCCCCGCTGTCCGCCATTTCCTCGATTTTTGCGCCGTCCCGCTCGTATAAAGCCTTTGCCTTATCCAAAATCTTAGGTGTCGGTTTAATCCGCCAGTGGCGCAGGCTGTCGGCAACGGGGTTATGGAACACATATTCGCCGTAACCCGCCGCAATCAGTTGCACAAAACCGCCCTCCTGCACTTGGCTGTCCAAATAGCAGTAAGCCGTCAGCGTGTGCTGCTCGTCGTTCAAACACCGCATTTCCTCATCGCCTGCCACATCCGTATAATCCAAATACGCCGCGCTCAATGTGTAGAGAAATTCTGCAGCGTCTTGAGGGTTCAAATCATCCTGCCGGAAAAGTGTCGTCATGTTAAAGCCCGTTTGAAAATAAAGCGATTTAAAGCTAATTCATCATAAAAACCGCATTATAACCAAAGCATTATCAAACCAAAACCTATTTTCAGACAACCTTTTGCGCTGCACAAGCAGGCGATATATCGTACAATAAGGTCGGACTTACCAAGGAAAAATCATGAACGCAAACACCGAAACCGTCATTATCTACCCCAAAGACCTGCCGCTGCACTGCTCCGGTCCCAACCACGAAACTTGGAACGGTCATCCGCGCGTCTTCCTCCCGATTCAGTCCGACAGCGACATCGAATGCCCCTACTGCGGAACGCGTTACCATCTCAAAGGCCACATTCCCCACCACCATTATTGAGACGCTATGAAGAGATACGCCCTCCTGCTGTTGCTCGGACTGTGTACCGCCTGCGGTTCGTATAAAGCCGTCCGCCCTGATGCCCCTCTCGCCGTCGTCGCCGAAGCGCAAAACAACGCCATCCGCTACCAAGCCGCCGATGGCAGTCGCATCTCCGCCATCTACGTCAACAGCAACAGCCCGATGACGGTCGAACTGCGTCAGGGGAGTACGGTTGAAAAACTGACGCAAACCCATTCGATGACCAAAACCACGGAATACCGTAACGCAAGCACAATATGGCAGCTTCAGGACGGCTTCGCCACGCTTACCCGCGGCGGCAAAACCGTCGTATTCACCGAAATCATCGAATAACCCTGTCTGAAGTTCTTATCAAAAGGTCGTCTGAAAACCTTAAACGATGGTTTTTCAGACGACCCCTGCGTTAAACCGACAATCCGGAACTTTCATTCCTGCATCTGGATTTGACAGGACGAATCACCTACGCTGCTTGAATCTATTGCGATATGGTGTGTTCGGATAAAACAAAGGTCGTCTGAAACCTTGTTTTCGAGGTTTCAGACGACCTTTGTCATGTTCAGATCATCCCTGCTTCAACATCATGCTGTCCATTTGACCCAGCCCATATGCGAAGTCAGCAGAATCAATCCGCCGAAGACGATGCGGTAATAGGCAAACGGAACGTAGTTTTTGCTGGACACGAATTTCAACAGCGATTTAATCGCTAAGAAACCTGCCAAGAAAGCGGCGATAAAACCGACGGCAATCAGCCCGATATCCTGCAACGTGAAGAGTTCATAGTGTTTAAATACGTCATAGCCGGTGGCGGCAATCATCATCGGCACGGCGAGGAAAAATGAAAATTCGGTCGCGGCTTTGCGCTCAATGCCCCACAGCATACCGCCCATAATCGTACTGCCCGAACGCGAAGTCCCCGGCACCAGCGCGCACACTTGGGCGCAGCCGACCACAAGCGCGTCAATCGGACGCATTTCATCCACGCTTTTGACTTTAGGTTTGACTTTGCTTTGACGTCTTTCGACCCACAGAATAAAGAGCCCGCCCAACACCAGCATGATAGCGACGATTTTTGGGTTAAATAGATATAATTTAATTTGTTTTCTAAACAGAAATCCCATCAAAGCGGCAGGCACGAACGCGATGGCAAGGTTCAACACGAAGCGGTTGGCGGCACGGTCTTTGCCCAATCCGGACAAAACGGAGGTAAAACGTTGACGGTATTCAAAAATCACGGCAAGCACCGCGCCCAGTTGGATGGCGATTTCAAATACTTTGCCGTTGCTGTGGAAATTGAGCAAGTCGCCCAATACAATCAAGTGGCCGGTACTTGAAATCGGCAGAAATTCCGTCAAGCCTTCCACAATGCCCATAAGCAGGGCTTTTAATAGAGTCAAAATGTCCATATTGCTTTCTTTTTGGTTTTCAGACGACGTTTGCCCGTCTGGATTTCAGGATGAAGCGGTATCGGAATCGGAAAACTGCTGCGGTATAACGGCATTCGCCCTATTCCTCAGCAGTATTCGTTTTTATGGATTGTACGCCGCCCAAAACAAATAGACAGTTCGGAAACCGCCTTATCTTTTGCGGTCATTCCGAAACTGTCTGGCTAAATTCCGTCAGCGCGCGGCTTTACCGGAACGCTCTTGGCGGACTTTGTTAATCAGCTCGCCTATGATTTTCTGCCCATTCGCCCAATCGCTGCTGAATATGACCCGATATTTGCCTCCGACGATGACGTCCGGCGTGCCGTCGATATGGTAAGTCTCGGTCAGGCTTTGCATTTTTTTAGCGGCTGCGAGGCTGGCGGGTGCGTCGTATGCGGCAATCAGTTTTTTGCTGTCAAAGCTTTTTTGTGCCGCCGCCCAGCTTTTGAAAGTGGCGGTATCCGCCAAATTGATTTTCTGTTCGTGTACGGCTTTGAAAATAGCGGGGTTTGCCTGATACTTCAAACCCGAAGCGTTAACCGCCGCGGCAACCCGCGCCAAGCCCAACATTTCAGGCATCCAGACGACGTGTTCGGTACGCAGGTAAACGTCTTTCGGGAAAGTTTTGCTGTATGACAGCAAGACGGGATCAAAGTTTTGGCAATGTATGCAGAAATAGCCGAAAAATTCCAAAACTTCGATTTTGGATGCGTCTCGTTGTGGAATCGGTTTGTTCAAAACCGTGTAATCCACGCCTTCGACCGCAGCCTGCGCACTTGCAGAAAAGGCAAGCGCAAGGCTGAGGAGGACGGCTGCCGGTTTGGTTGTCCGTTTCATTGCTGCCTCCTTATTGAGCCGAACGCATCAGGCTGTTGATATTGTGTTTTTGCAAGTCTTTCTGAACGTTTTTTGCGGCTTCAGACGACATGCTGTTGCTTTGTACGCGGTAAACGGTTTTGTCGCCGTTGGTGCGCTCGACTACTTTGGACGAAATGCCCAGCATGGCGAGTTTGGCACGTTGCGCGTCAGCGCTGTTGCGGTCGGCGTACGAACCCATTTGCAGGATGACTTTCTTACCGCCTTCCGCAGTTTTGGCTTCGGCTTTGGCGTTGTCGGCTTTAGCGGTTTGTTTTTCTGCTTCGGCTTTCTTCACTTCTTTCGCCGCGCCTTTATTTGCTTCCTGACGGGCTTTTTCGATGCTGCCGCTGTTCAGGATTTGCTCGGGGGTCGGTTTGTTGGTTTTGGCCGTTTCGGTTTTCTTGGCTTCGGCGGCTTTCTTCTCTGCCGCTTTTTTCTCGGCGAGTTTGCGCTCGGCGCGCGCTTTTTGTTTGTCCGTCAACTCGGCTGCCTTTTTGGCTTTATCGGCGGCTTCTTTGTCGGCTTTTTCTTTTTCTACACGTTTTTTCGCAAGCTCTGCCTTTTTCTCGGCGAGTTTTTGTCTCAACTCGCGTTCGGCAGATTCTTTGTCTTCTTTTTCAGCTTCACGCAGGGCTTTTTCTGCTTCGCGGGCTTCGTCTTCCGCTTCATGGACGGCACGCTCTTTTTCCGCTTTTTCTTTGTCCGCGCGTTCTTTCTCGACTTTGGCTTTATCTGCCTTTTCTTTCGCTTCTTTGTCTGCGCGTTCTTTTTCTTTGGCTGCCGCATCGTCGTCGGCTTCGCTGCGTTTCTGTTCGGGCTTGGCTTCTTCTGCCGGACGCTCTTTCTCTACGGGAACGACGACAGGCTGCTCTTCAGCCTCAGGCTTGGATTCAGGTTTGGATTTTTCCTGCGGCTTGAGGATTTCAGGCTCGGTTTGCTGTTTTTGAGGCTCGGTCGCGCCCTTGAAGGCGTTCGGGGTGTCTTGATTCAGAAAATACAGGATGCCCCCGATCACGCCGGTAGCGAGGATGAGGCCGAAGAAAAAGCCGAAAAGGCCTTTGCCGTATTGAGTGTTCTTATTCATGAGATACCTATATTGATGATGCCGTTCAGACGACCTTTTGGCGGCAGATGAATCTGCTGCTGCCATCGGCAGGGACGGGTCATTTTATCAATATCCTTTATATTGGGCAAAAATGCGCCGTTTGTTTACATGGTTTTTACGAAAACCGCCGTGATGTTAGGACGCGCTGACAATTGACCGACGACGGGCTTCTTTTGCCCGAACAGAATACTCCGCATTGGACACACCAGCAAGATACCCGACCCGTCTAAACTTTTATAGTGGATTAACTTTAAATCAGGACAAGGCGACGAAGCCGCAGACAGT
>JVVZ01000246.1:0-313 GCA_001062585.1 Neisseria meningitidis | reverse complement strand
TGCTGCAACCTACTCCCTCCCCCGTGGGGGAGGGCTGGGGAGAGGGCATTCTCCAAATTGCGGCAACCTTTCACAATACCCTAACTGCCCAAATACAAGCCTTGCGGCTTGTTGCCCTCTCTCTAACTCTCTCCCACGGGAGAGAGGACGGGGCGGCTGTTGGGATGAAGGGTTTTGCAAGCAAGCCGTAGTCCGCATATAGGGTGTGTGCAGTACGCGCGCACGCGTTCACCATTTTCCCTGCAATCTCAATCCACCGCGTGCGTGCCTTGCGGCACACACCCTACCGACGGGTTCAAAGGTCGTCTGAAAA
>JVVZ01000245.1:0-866 GCA_001062585.1 Neisseria meningitidis | reverse complement strand
TTTTTTCTTAGGATTTAATTCTTCTTTACGTTGCTTATAAAATTGCCAATATTTTTTGTCTTCCATAGAGAAAGGTGTGTAACGTAACTCTTTGTAGGCAAGATCAAAATATTTATAAGCATTTTCCATATCACCTAGTTCGTAATAGATAATACCTGCCCATAGAAATGGGCTGCCATCAGGCACTGTTTTTCTAGCCTCAAGCGCAATAAGTATCCACTCAAGAGCTTTGGGATAATCACCTAATTTTTTATAGCTTCCTGAAATACCACAAGCAATTGCAGAAGTAGGTTCAACAAATTGAGTTGCTGGTTTGGGTAAAAGTTCCCATGCCTGCTTTAAAATATCAATTCTTTCCTCCGGTGTGGGCGCGTCATTTGAGTTACATACAAAATCATTGATTTTCTTGTTTAATTCATAATTTACTTGGTCTAAATACATAATTTATCCTTCTTAGATTAACAACCTTTAGGTAACTTTCCATTTTTAGGCTTGCGAGGTTTCTTATAACGTTCTTTGCTCTTTGCTCCACGGGAACAGTTGCCTGGCCCATATTCTAATCGATAATTATTGGGATCAAGCATCCATTTCCGTACTGCCTGAGACTTGGCTCCATGATAACGACCACAACGATTCCAATAGGAAACAGCATCTTCAGGATTATGTCCCATATGTGCATTTCTTAAAGAGTATTTTTTACCATCTACATCTTTGAAAACTGCACCCTCAGGAATCTGTAAGGTCGTCTGAAAGTTGGTTTTCAGACGACCTCTATGTTAACTGCTAATAAGATTGTTAAAGAACAAATGGTTCAGACGACCTCAAAGAAGGTTTTGAGGTCGTCTGAAAATATCGAATCTTACTTT
>JVVZ01000244.1:0-754 GCA_001062585.1 Neisseria meningitidis | reverse complement strand
TTCACTTGGTGCTTCAGCACCTTAGAGAATCGTTCTCTTTGAGCTAAGGTGAGGCAACGCCGTACTGGTTTAAATTTAATCCACTATAAAAGAAATTTGTCGGCAAGGCTGATCACTCAAAACAATATTAAGATATTGATAATGAGTTTCCCAATACGCAAATTTGCCATATGATTATCCGCGTTTCATCATCATTTATCCAGTTTATCAGCTATGGCATACATTTTTATATTTTTAGTCGGATGCTTCATTTTCATCCTGATTGCCCGCAGAGTACGGCCAGCGCCTGAAATCATTTGGGAAAACGAACCGCTCATCTGCATCAGTCTCGGTAATTTATTGGATAACGAACGGATTTATTTTGGCAAAAACGAGATTTTCATTTGTGAAGGCAGTGAAATCAAAGCACGTCATCCTCTTCAAGATTTGATTTATTTGAGTAGGACGATGATGGCCCTTTTCGGTACTCATGTTTGGCGGCTGGAGTTTAGAGCGGATGGAAGCCAAGTTGCTTATCATTTTTATCCCAAAGCCGACGGATTCGCTATTTTTTATAAACAACTGGTTCAAAATCATCCGCGTACCATTATGGACTGTTGGAGTGAGTGGAGGAGATAGGCAGTTTGGGGCTGCAAATGAATAATTTTAGCCCTAGGTGCGATTATTCGCGTTGAGTACATAAAAGGTCGTCTGAAACCTGTGAACTGCACCCCAAAAGTTGGACATCCCCTCCAACTCACAAGGTGCAGTTTTT
>JVVZ01000243.1:0-675 GCA_001062585.1 Neisseria meningitidis | reverse complement strand
CATCAGCAGCCTGTACGACTACGACCCCATGGGTCGTCTGAAAAGCCAGCGTACCGTTTGGAGCGGCACACAAACACCCCGCGAGACCTTTGCAATAACATAGGTTACTAAAATTTTATGCTCAATCTCATTTTCAAAATTCAAAACCTTTCTGATTTTTCCTGCTTTTTGCTCAATATTAGGAAGGTTTTAGTCAATTGAAATTTTTTGGCGCATTTTTATGCGTCAAATTTCGTTAACAGACTATTTTTGCAAAGGTCTCCCCGCGGCAAACAAAACCCGTTGGCCGGCGGCTCCGTCAACCGCCGCTACGTCTATGACAAAGCCGGCAACCTGATTCAAAGTGCCGACCAAAGAAGCGGCGTCCTCCATTACGTTTACGATAAAATCGGGCGCATTCAAGAAGCCCGCAACAGCCAAACCGGCCGCAGCGAAACCTTCGCCTTCGACCCCGCCCACAACATCCTCGACATCCCAACATCTACTCCCTCTCCCGTGGGAGAGGGCAAAACGACCGCTCCGATTTCAGACGACCCCAAAACTCAAGGTCGTCTGAAATCACCTGCCCACCCTAACCCTGTCAGCGGCAACCGCCTCAAAGAATACAACGGCATCGAATACACCTACGACGCATTGGGCAACCTGATCTACCGCCAGCTGCCCAATGGCGAAAAC
>JVVZ01000242.1:0-11104 GCA_001062585.1 Neisseria meningitidis | reverse complement strand
TTCACTTGGTGCTTCAGCACCTTAGAGAATCGTTCTCTTTGAGCTAAGGAGAGGTAACGCCGTCCTGGTTTAAAGTTAATCCACTATACGTGCGAGGAACGGCAGTTGTGCAGATATGCAACAGTTTCAAAATTTGTCTGGAAACAGATAAAACGAAAGGTCGTCTGAAACCTTGTTTCGGTTTTCAGACGACCTCGAAGAAACTTAAATCGTTGCTTTAAATTAACGATCGATGTTAACAGGTTCGCAGTTTTTCACGATGAAGCGGTTTTGTGCATCGCTGACGCCCACGACTTCGGAAGTGGTGTGGGTGTTGCGGTCGATGTAACCGGCAGACATAGAGAAGCCGCGTTTGTTGGTGAAGGTAGTGCCGGTGCTGTCAGAGCGGCGTTTGTCAACGCGCAGGCTGATTTGTTTGCCGGCTGCATTTGCAGAAGCGCCTACTGCATTGCCTTTACGGTCGAATTCATAAACGACATTCAGTTTTTTACCGTTGTCGCATTTGTAAGGAACATAGCCTGCAGGAGCGGCGGCGGCAGTCATGGAAACACCGGCGGTCAGAACGGCTACAACAGCGGCAGATAAGAGTTTCATCTGGTATTACTCCATAAAGTAAAAAAGAGTGATGTGTGGCGTGGACTATCCGGCGCCATCCTTGCTTTGTTTTGAAAGCAGGACATATTTTATCCGTTCCGAAGAAATATACAATATGCCCATATGCAAAGCTATACAAAGAAATTTTCGGGAAAAGTTATTACGCTTGTACAAATTTTAATAAGGTGAAGTTTCATAATGAAAAAATTACTTACATTACTAATTCTTTCCGCATTTTCATCCGCCTGTTATGCCGCTGCGGCTGACTGGACGCCGTTGTTGCAGTCTATGAAGAAAGGCTGTGCTGTTGATTTCGATGCCTTGCCTTATGGAAAGTCCGATATCGGCAAACTGCCTGCCCAATACCGCGCCTCCGTTGCCCGCAGCCGGAGCAGGCAGACAGAGTCGGATGGTGAAGCATTAACCATTGAATTGAAAAATTCTGTTGCTTTTGGACAGCCCTTGTCGGCCTTGATTATCGAATCCGGTGAAGGATACGGCCATGTCAAAATGAAGTTTGCCCGAAATGCCGATGTGTCTAAGCTTATTCCCTTATTTACCACACCAACCGATAAACGGCACGGTATGTTGGCAGCGGGTAGGGCGCAGAATTTTTGTGTCAAAGGCGCAAACAGGACGTTGAAGCAATACCAGTCTTCACAACATCACTGGCGCGCCGTTTCGTCTGAGGGGCCGTGGCAGGAATTCCGCTACCATCCAAAAGAAAACGTTTTATCCTACCTGAGTTCCGACCATTATGGCGATGAAGTGGAATGCCCTAGATAAAACATGAAACCTACGCTGAAAACTTCTCTACTCAAACTTGCTTTGGTCGGCATACTTTTTTATGCCAGCTACAGTTTGTCCAACCATTACGCGGCATCGCTGGCCTATGTGCCGGAAGTCGCTTTTGCGTGGGAGCGCAACATTCCGTTTTGGGAATGGACGATTTTGCCGTATTGGTCGCTGAACCTCATGTATGCAGCGGCATTTTTCCTTTGTCGAGATACGCGTGAACAAAGCCGCTATGTCGCACGGCTGGTATTGGCGCAAATTGTCGCCACTACTTGCTTTATGTTGTTCCCGCTGCATTTCGGCTGGTCGAAGCCGCCTACCGACGGGTTGTGGGGCATGATGTTTGATTCATTGGTCGCATTTGATTTGCCGTACAACCAATCTCCGTCACTGCATATCGCGCTGTCTATCATTGTCGGTACGTTTTATTGGACGCGGTTTCCAAAAATCCGTTTGCCGATTTTGCTGTGGCAAAGCCTGATTGCCTTGTCGGTACTGACGACTTACCAACACCATTTTATCGACGTGCCGACCGGTGCGCTGCTGGGCTGGCTGGTGTTGTGGGCCATACCGAAACACGGCGTATCGCCTTTCAGACGGCCTTTTGGTACTCAAGGCCGTCTGAAAACGAGCGAAGCGAGTTTCTGCGAAGCCAAAACTTCTCCTGCAACACGTTCCCGCGAAATCAAAATCACCATACTGTATCTGGCGGGCGCGGTATTGTCGGCACTGCCGTCCTTTTTCAGCGGCGCGTGGTTGTGGATGTTGTGGGTCAGCGTATCGCTATCGGTAGTCGCTTTCGCCTATTTGACCGGCAACGCGGCGGTGTTCCAAAAACAGGCAGACGGCAGGCTGTCGGCAGCGGCAACAATTTTGCTGTTGCCCTATCTGGCAGGCGTGCGGCTGAACATGGCTTATTGGCTGAGCGGCAAGGCGAAGACGGCGCAGGTGCGCGATGGTGTGTGGATTGGCAGCGTATCAGGGATTTCAGACGACCTCCCCGCCGTATTGGACGTATGCGCCGAGTATCCCCGCCCCCGTTATCGTGGCGCATACCGCGTTCTGCCGCTATTGGACATGGTTGCGCCGTCTGAAAACGATTTGGTGCAGGCGGCTTCGTTGCTGGAAGCATTGCGCCGGCAACATGGCAAGGTTCTGACCTGTTGCGCGCTGGGCTACGGACGCAGCGCGTCGGTGGTACTCACTTGGCTGCTGGTTTACGGCGGCTGTCGGGATTTGGCACAGGCAACGGCGGAACTGAAACAGGTTCGCCCGCAGATGGTGTTGCCACCGGAAACGGCAAAAGCAATAGAAGCGGCGGCAGGTCGTCTGAAAACGAGCGAAGCGAGTTTCTGCGAAGCTAAAACGAACGCAGTGAGTTTCGCCAAAACGAGCAAAGCGAGTTTTGGCGACGCTAATCGAGATAGCGAAGATAAGTAGATGAAAAGCCCAAGCTGAGCAAATCATTCTCTATTGAGCTTGTGCAAGGCAATGCAGTCCTAGTTTAAAGTAAATTCAGGATACGACGACTCATATGTACCGCACCCAAAGTAAGGAGGGAATCTTATGACTAAAAGCTACCGCCCCGTTACGTTTTACACTTTATCCCTGCTGATTCCGTGGACATTATGGTTTGCTGCCGCCTACATCAGCCACCGTCCTGATGCTGTTGAGTACCAGTGGGCTCAGGCCACGTTAGGGCTGGCCGGGCTGTTCGCACCCATGCTCGTGGCGGCATTCATGTTGTACAAACAGCCCAAATTATGGACGGACGCGAAACACCGCCTGTTCCGCCTGACAGGTTTTCCCAAGCGATACCTGCTCGCTGCCGCACTGCTCGGTCCGGTTACCTTGGTGCTGGCGCAACTCATTTCCATCGCTTTCGGACACAGTTGGGCGCAGTTTCACATTTCGGGACATCCGTCATTTACGTCCGCCTTGCTGTCGCCATGGTTCATGCTCCTCATTTCGCCTGTTGCCGAAGAATTGGCGTGGCACAGCTATGGCACCGACGCGCTCACGGCACGCAGAAGCCTGTTTGTCGCATCCTTGCTATTTACCGTGTATTGGGCGTTTTGGCACATGCCGCTTGCCTTCGTCAAAGGTTATTACCACAGCCAAATTGTTTCCGAAGGCGCACTTTACACGGTTAATTTCGTGGTCAGCATGTTCGTCTTCGTCCTATTGATGAACTGGTTGTACGCCAAAAGCGGACGCAGCATCGCCGTGGCGACGATATTCCACCTGTGCGCCAATCTGGGTAACGAGATTTTCGCCACCCACCCTGTCAGCAAGGTTATTCAGACGGCCATTTTGTCGGCAGTAGCCATTTATATTTTGATTGCAGAAAAGAATTTGTTTTTAGGTAAGCCTGTGCCATCCCGATAACAAATTCAGACGACCCTTGGACATGATATGCCCCGAATGACGGTTTCCATACCCAAAAGGAATGTGAATGGACAATTCCACTGACAGCCTGATTACCGCCCGCCTGCTTGCCACCGCCCGCTATACCGCCGTGCTCAACGTCTTGCTATTCGTTTTGTCCGCGCAACGCGGCGGCGCGTGGTCGGCGGTGCAGCTGATTTTGGCAGCGGCGCTGTTGTACTACCACATCCGCATCGAATTCGACCGCCGCGTGTTCCAAGATTTTGCCGACGGCCGCTATACGCCCGAAGCCTTTGACCAAACCCTGCGGCAAACCGGCTTGCGCCGTGTTTCGGACGACCCCTCCATGCCGCAGCGTGTGGCGGGAGCGCTCGCCTTGTGGCGCAAAAGCCTTTACCTGACCGCTGCACAAGCGGCAGTTTCCCTTATCCAAATCCTCTGATGTCATGAAAAATTTTCTTAAAAAACAACTTGCATGGCTGACCGACCAAGCATTGTGCCTGTCGGTATCCTTTCTCACCGGCGTCCGCCCCAAAAGCCCGCGCGAGCTGGCGTTCAATCCGCAGCAGAAAGTGTATTACGCCAATCACGGCAGCCACGGCGATTTTTTGCTGGTGTGGATTTCCCTGCCGCGCCGCTGGCGGCTTTCGACGCGTCCCGTTGCGGGTTCAGATTATTGGCTGACCAACAAACTCAAACGCTTCATCATCCAAAACGTCTTCAACGCGCTCTTGATTCCGCGCCACAGCGACAATCCGCAGTCGATTACCGAGCAGATGAACCACGCGCTCCAAGCGGGCGATTCGCTGATTATTTTCCCCGAAGGTACACGCAATACGGACGAAAACGAAATCCTGCTCCCTTTCAAATCAGGCATTTACCATTTGGCGAAGAGTAAGCCCGACACCGAGTTTGTGCCGATATGGATAGACAACATCAACCGCGTCCTGCCCAAAGGCAAAGTGCTGCCCGTGCCGTTGTTGTGTGAAGTCCACATCGGCGAACCGCTAATCCTGCGCGAAGATGAAGACAAAGACACCTTCCTGACACGCACCCGCGAAGCCTTGCTGGCATTGAGGTCGTCTGAAAACGAGTGCAACGAGTTTCGCCAAAACGAGCGCAACGAGTCTCAACAAAACAAAGGAGCTGCATCGTGAGCTTTGTTAACACGTCCAGCCAAATCATTACCGAACAAACCGCCGCCCATCTGACCCCGCAGGCAGGCTATATCTTTACCGGCGTCTTTGCCATATTGATTTTTGCCAGCGTCGTCGGGCAATGGCTGAAACGCAAAAACGGCGCAGACAATGCCACCATCTCCAACCTCAACGCACGCATCTACGCTTGGTGGCTGATGACGCTGGTGCTGCTGGTCGCATTTTGGTTCGGCAAAACGGGGACGGTGGCGCTGTTTTTCCTGATTTCGTTTGCCGCTTTGCGCGAATTTATGACCCTCGTCTATCGCCGCCGTAGCGACTATTACAGCATGGTGGTGTGTTTCTACCTTCTGCTGCCGGTGCAATATTATTTCGTCTATGACGGCTGGTATGGCATGTTCAGCATTTTCATCCCCGTGTACGGGTTTTTGGTGTTGCCGATTATCGCCAGCCTGAGCGGTCAAACCGCCCATTTCCTCGAACGCGCCGCCAAAACGCAGTGGATGTCGATGATTTGTATCTTCTGCCTTTCACACGTTCCCGCCCTGATGTTCCTGAACTTGGACAATTTCGACAGCAGCGGCAATATCCTGCTGCTGATGTTCCTGATTTTCGTGGTACAGGCTTCGGACGTGTTGCAATACGTTTGGGGCAAACTGGTCGGCGGTGCCAAAATCATGCCGTCGCTTTCTCCGTCTAAAACCATATCCGGCACGGTCGGCGGCATTTTGTCCGCTACCGTACTCGCCACGCTGCTGTCACCGATGACGCCGTTTAGCCACGGACAAGCCGCCGCTATCGGTTTCGTCATCTGTCTGATGGGTTTCTTCGGCGGGCTGGTGATGTCCGCCATCAAACGCGACTACGGCGTCAAAGACTGGGGCAACATGATACGCGGCCACGGCGGTATGCTCGACCGCGTGGATTCCATCTGCTTTGCCGCACCCGTGTTCTTCCACATTGTACGGTATTATTGGAACGGTTGAATCTGCTGTTGATCGTTCTGCTTGAGGCCATGCGAAAAGGTCGTCTGAAAACCGTTTTCAGACGACCTTTTGTCTTTGTTACACACTATTTCACAATATCCGACAGCGGCCAGCGCGGTTTGACGTTGAACGCGCCTACGGGTTGCCGCTCCTGCAACCTCATCGCGCCGGCGAAGGCAATCATCGCGCCGTTGTCGGTGCAGTATTCCATGGGCGGGAAGCAGACTTTGATTTTTTCTTCCTTAGGCTTGGGTTTGCCTTTTTTAGACGGCTGTTTGACGCTTAAGCGGGAAAATTCGTCGCGCAGCTTCCAGTTTGCACCGACGCCGCCCGCGACGACCAAAGTTCTGAATCCGGTATCCAACAAGGCTTTTTTGGCTTTGGCGGCGAGGACGTCGATCACCGCGTCTTGAAACGCGCGGCAGATGTCGTTGCGCGTTTGCTCGGGAATTTCGCCATCGTTTTCGGCGCGGACTTTTTCGACGGCGGTCAGCACGGCGGTTTTCAAACCGGAGAAGCTCATCTGCAAATCGTGCGAATGGAGCATGGGGCGCGGGAACGAGAAGGCATCGGGGTTGCCCTGCTTTGCGAGTTCGGACAGCTTTGCGCCGCCGGGGTAGGGCAGCCCTAAGAGTTTGGCGGTTTTGTCGAACGCCTCGCCCGCCGCGTCATCGACGCTTTCTCCCAGCAGCGTGTAATCGCCGATGCCGCGCACCGCCATAAACTGCGTATGTCCGCCCGAAACCAGCAGGGCGACGAACGGAAATTCGGGTTTGTCGTCCGCCAAAAGTGGGGAGAGCAAATGGCCTTCGAGATGGTGGACGGGAATGACGGGTTTGTTCAAGGCAAACGCCAAAGCGTTGGCGTAGCCCGAACCCGCCAGAAGCGCGCCGCCCAAGCCCGGCCCTTGGGTGTAGGCGACGGCATCGATATCGTCATAGGAAACGCCCGCTTCCTGCAAACAGCCCTGCGTCAGCGGCACGACGCGGCGGATGTGGTCGCGGCTGGCAAGTTCGGGGACAACGCCGCCGTATTCGGCGTGCATCGCCATTTGGGTGTGAAGATGGTGCGCCAACAGGCCGCGTTCGGTGTCGTAAAGCGCAACGCCCGTTTCATCACAGGATGATTCGATTCCGAGTACCAACATGGTTTGAGGTCGTCTGAAAATAAGGATGCGGTATTTTAACGGATTTCGGACAGTGTTCGCAGTCCATTGCTTGTTCTCCATAACGAAAAGGTCGTCTGAAACCCAAAAATCAGGTTTCAGACGACCTTTTGTCAACGTTTCTATCAGAAGCGGTAATTCACGCCCAAGGCAAACTCGCGGCCGCGCTCGTAGAAGGGAGTGCGTCCGTTGCCGTCGGGGAAGCGTTGGCTGTGCGAACGGTATTGCTTGTTGCCGATGTTGTTGACGGCGAAGTTGACGTTCAGGTTGTCTTTTTTCAGCGGCTGCCAGTTGGCGTAGATGTCGTGTACTCCGTAGCCTGATTTTTTGCCGTGTATCGTGCCTTGTCCGCGGGCGACATCGGTGTATTTCACGCTTTGGGCGTAGCGGCCGCGCCAGCCGATTTCGAGTTTGGGATTTTCAAACTGGTAAGACAGTCCGGTCAGCCATTGGCGGCCGGTGTTCCAGAAGGTGAACGAGCTTTCGTGGTCTTCCGCTTGAATCGGGCTTTCGCCGTAGTACATTTCGCCGTTCAGACGGGGTTTGACGTAGGACACGCCGGCGCGCGCGGTCAGGCCGCCCCAGCGGTAGGACGCGTCAAGTTCGTAGCCGTAGGTTTTGAGCGTGCCGCCGTTGTAAATCTTGCCGCGTTCGGTGATGGAGGCGGTGTTGTTGTTGATTTTTGCCCAACGATAGACGATGAGGTCTTTGATGCGTTGGTGGAACACGCTGCCGCTGACGTTGAAGTTGTCGTTGCGCCATTTGAAGCCCAATTCGGCACGGCGGGCGGTTTCGGCTTTGAGGTTGCTGTCCAAATCGGCGGCGGCGCCTGCGCGTTCGTTAGCCAACAGGGCTTCGTTCAGGCGGGGCGCACGGCTTGCCTGATTGAGGTTTGCCAAGAGCGAGAAGTTGTCGTTGATGTCCCAAATCGCGCCGATGCTGGGGTTGAGCTGGCCGTGCGACGCGCTTTGTTTGCTGGCGGCGTTGTATTTGAAATGGTCGTAACGCAAGCCCGTAGTCAGGGTAACGGGGTGCAGGTTCCAAATGCCTTCCGCGTACACGCCATATTCGGCTTTCTTCTCTTTGTCGCGGTCATACAGGCCGAGAATCTTCAGCCACGCGCCTTTGTCGGACGGCTCGGAGGTTTCGTGGCGGTAGTTGACGCCGTATTTCACCATGTGTCCGTCGCCGAAGGAGCTGGCGAGGTTCAGATTCGCGCCGGTCGCTTTGATTTTGCTCAACTCAAGCTGACCGATGGGAACGCCGCCTTGAGCCGTGCCGGAAGCTTGGGCTTTCGGGGAAGGCGCGCCTTTAGGCGGTTTGGTATCGTCGGTATTGATTTGGAAGACGTTGGCGTCGATTTTGTCGAGGAAGCCGACGTTACGGCCGCGGTATTCCAGATTGTAGGATTGCTCTTTTTGGTAAGTGCCGTCCACGCCGACGTAGCTGTCAACGTTTTGGAACTCGGCTTTGTCGGTGCGGTTGCCTTTTTGGTATTCCTGACGGTAGGTCAGGCGGATGCCGTGGTCGTCGTTGAAGTCGTAGCCGATTTTGGCGAGGTAGCTGTGCTGTTTCAGACGACTGCCGTGGTTGACATTGCCGTTGCCGTCTTTGTAGTCGCGGTTGTTGAGGAAGTTGCCTGCAAACAGGGCATCGAAGCCGTTTTGATAGCCGTAAACCGCTGCGTTGCCGGTTGAGCCTTTATTGCTGCTCAAGCCCGCGCCGAGTTTGAAACCGAAAGGTTTGCCGTCGGTCAGCAGGTCTTTCGCATCAACCGTCGTTACGCGGATAGTACCGCCGACCGCGCCCAAGCCCGCGCTCGCCGCGCCCGTACCTTTTTCGACGTTGATGCTTTTCACTAAAGCAGGGTCAAGCTGGAATCGGCTTTGGTGGTGGAAAATTTTGGTGGATTGGCTGGTGCCGTCTACTTCCAAATTAATCTTGTCTTCGCCGACGCCGCGGATGCTGTAAAACTGCGCCACGCCGTTACCGCCGCCGACATCCATACCGATTTGGTCTTTCATGACTTGTTTCAAATCGGTCGAAGTTTCGCGGTCAAGCTGGTTGCGGGTAACACGGGTCGGTACGGCAGTACCGGTAACGACGACTTCTTTCAGTTCGGCAGTTGCTTCGGGGCGAACGTTGTCTGCATGGGCAAAACCTGAAGACAGTGTCAGCACCATGATGCTGAAACGGAAGGCGGGGGAATGGGGGGATTTCATGTTCTTCCTCTAGTTGAGTGATTAAGGGGTATTGCGTTAAATCAAGAGTGTATATTCTAATATTTTTTGATAATGATTTGCAAACAATATACATTACTCCGAGAATATTAATCATATTTTCAGAGACCTACATTTATTGATGCTCTTTAAACGAATGTGGCAGAAGCCGGATTTTCGGAAGGGCTGGCGATATTTTTGCTGCGACGTCGCGTTGTTTGATGGCTTGGGCAGGGACGGCGGGGATGGGAAACTTGTGTTTTAGGAAGAGGGGGGTGTGATGCGGATATTTGGATGGAGGGATGGAACATAGAAAAAGGTCGTCTGAAAACGGTTTTCAGACGACCTTTTGTGTGCTTAGTCTGCTTTGAGCAACCTTTTATCCAATTGCGCCTGTATCAGCAGGCCATGGGCGAAGTTGCGGCTGTCGGCGAGGATGAGTTTGCCGCCGTAGCGTTTGGCAATGGTGTCGGCGATGGAGAGTCCGAGTCCGGTGCCTTGCTGTTCCGTGCCGAGTATGCGGTAGAAGGCATCGGTTACGCGGCTGCGTTCGGCAGCGGGGATGCCGGGGCCGTCGTCTTCCACCCAGATGGTGAGGGTGGTCGGGGTCTCGCTGAAACCTATGTCGATGCGGCCGCCTGCGGGGGTGTAGCGGATGGCGTTGTCGGTGAAGGTTTTGATGAGGGTGTAGATTTCGGTGTCGTCGGCTCGGATGCGCAGGTCGTTTTCGACGGCGACGCCGATGTCTTGCTGTTTGTCGAGGGCGAGGGGCATGAGTTCTTGCAGCACGCGGCGGAACTGGACTTGCAGGCTGATGTCGGTCAGGTTGCGTTGGGTTTCGGAGCCTTGGGCGCGGGCGTGGGTCAGGAGCTGCTCGAGCAGGTGGCGGTTGCGCTGTATGCTTTGGAGGATGAGTCCGGTCTGTTCGCGGGCTTCGTCCGATTGGGGCAGCTTGGTGAGCCGTTCTGCCTGAAGGGAGAGGGCGGTCAGGGGGCTGCGCAGTTCGTGGGCGGCATCGGCGATGAAGCGTTGCTGGCGGCGGATGTTTTCGCCTGTGCGTTGCAGCAGTTGGTTGATGGCGGTAACGAAGCCTTGTATTTCGCTGGGCACGTCTTCTCCGTCCAGCGGCGAGAGGTCGTCTGAACGGCGTTTGCCGAGTGAGGCGGAAAGGGTTTTGACGGGGCGCATGGCGCGGTAGGTGATCCATACGGTCAGCAGGATCATGAGGGGCAGGGCGATGAGCAGCGGGAGGACGCTTTGGTAGGCGGCGGTGGCTGCGAGGTCGTCGCGGTATTCGGTTTCTTGGAGTACGGCGATTTTGCCTTGCGGGGTTTGGCGGATGTAGGCGCGGTATTCGTCATCATCGTCATCGTCGTCGTCATCAACGCCGCCTTTGATGGTGTGGAATCCTTCGCCGAGTGTGTCGGACAGGGGGACGGTGTCTTCTTGTCCGAAGGTTTGGATGAGGATGTGGTTTTCGCTGCCTATTTGTGTGTAGTCGGTGGTTTTGGGGTTGATGTAGGCGGCGGTTTGGCGCAACAGGTCGTCCTGAAGCTCTTCGGCTTCATGGTAGGTTTGGTAATAGGAGAATGCGCCTGCGATGATGGACAAAGGCAGGAACATCAGTATCAGGGCGATGCTGATACGGACTTGCAGGGATTGTTTGAGGGTCTGGATGAAGTGATGCATAGTGTGTTTGGTGAGGCTGTTTTAGGTTTTGTTATAGTGGATTAACTTTAAACCAGGACGGCGTTGCCTCGTCTTAGCTCAAAGAGAACGATTCTCTAAGGTGCTGAAGCA
>JVVZ01000024.1:0-1209 GCA_001062585.1 Neisseria meningitidis | reverse complement strand
GAAAACCAACCGCAAAACAATTAATTTAGGTAAATTAAAAGTTAATTTGCGTTTGATTTTTGTCCGTTTTCGGCCGTTCAGACGGCCTTTGGCACGGAAAATGCCCGCCGCAGCCCCGTTACCGTCTCTCAAGGTTCGACAGAAACGACCCCACGCCCCCAAGTGAAAAACAGACTTAGGCGGCTTTTTCGGCACCTGCGGCAGCCTGCAAAACCGCCACGCCTGTTTTTCACTTGCCCCCTACGACGGGCATTTTTTATAGCAGATTGCTGTTGTATTGCAGCGGGGCTGTTGTTTGGCAGGCGGGCTGTTTGGCAGACGGGCGGTTTCCTGAATGGTGTGGTGTTCCCGCAGGCTGACGATAAGGCGGTGTTTGCCAGTATCGGCCGATCGGCCTTTGAAGCGGCCGTTTTCTTTGGCTTTGGCAATGCCCGCCGCCTGACGTTTGCGCCGCTCTTCGTAGTCGTCGCGTGCCATTTGCAGGGCGATTTTCAACAGCATGGCCTGTATGCTTTCCAATACGATTTTGGCCACGTCCGAATCGGTCTGCATCTGACTAAGGTCGATGATGCGGGAATGGCGAGCAATGCGCCTTTTTCCCTGATGCGGCCGACGAGCTTTTCCGCTTCGGCCAGCGGCAGGCGGGTAATGCGGTCGATGTGTTCGGCGATAATCACGTCGCCGTGCTGCAAATCGTCGATCAGGCGGTTGAGTACGGGACGGTCGGCGCGGATGCCGGAGGCTTTTTCACGATAGACACCGGCGATGTAATAGCCTTCGGCTTTGGCTTTTTCAATGAGCGCGTCCTGCCGCTCAAGGCTTTGCGATTGGGTGCTGACGCGCTGGTAGATGCGGGCTGTTTTCATGCTTGGGTTATCGGTACGGTCAATTAGGGTATGCCCAAATTGTCCTGCCTGAAAAACACATATCAGATGGCCAATTTGGACTTTTACGGACTTTAATTGTCCATATGCAAATTGTCCACCCTATTTGGCCGGTTTGCGGAATGCGGACGCAAAAAAACAGCCTGCCGCCACACGGTATCCGTGTGGCGGCAGGCTGTTTGATGTCATGGGCGGTTAGGCCGCCTGTTGTTCGTCCAATGCTTCTTCGGGGCGGTAGTTTGCCCGTATCAGCGCGGCCATCGGCGGCGGTGATACGGAATTGCCGCACATTCTTACTTGGGCGGTTTTGGTCAGCGGCCGTCCG
>JVVZ01000241.1:0-7068 GCA_001062585.1 Neisseria meningitidis | reverse complement strand
AAATGTCTTGGTGGGAATTTAGGGGATTTTGGGGAATTTTGCAAAGGTCTCAATTAATCTTGCATACATACTACACTCCTATAATTCTTCCGAATCTGAAATATCCTCAAATCCAACAACATCATTATCATGATAGTTGATTAAAATACCGTATGGCTCGGCAATAGGTAGCGGACTTTCTCTAAATACGATATTCCAATCTTTTGTTTTTTCATAAAACATAAATTCTGGAAAAGAAATCAATTCTTTAGTTTCGTCTAATTTATCTTTGTAATAATTAAATCTGAGTTGTTTGGGTTGGGTACATAGAATATTTTTTAAGAATAGGTCAGTTTTTGCCCTGATCTGAGGAAAATTATTCATTTTGTTTTGAATAAAGTTAAAATCTATTTTCTCCAAATTAAATGGTTGACTGACTTGAATAGAGAAAGACATTTCATTAAATATACCTTGAAGAAAAGATATGTTTGTTGTTTGTTCAGTAATAAGGGTTAAGTTGCCCAGTGGGGTATGAAATTTGCCCATATTAGTATCCTATATAAGGTATTAAATATTTAGAGTAAGCAAAATAGTTATTAAAGGTCGTCTGAAAAATTTCAGACGACCTTTTCTTCAATATCCTCTAATTTGCTATCACTCTTTCTTTCAAAGTCTTCAATAATCTCTTTATAACCTTAATCTGTATCTTAATACCCTTGTGGGTTAGATGGATGAGCACCAATTTTTAAGAAATGTGATAGTTTATAAATAATAATGTAAGAAATTAATTTTGGTTTATTTGATATTTTTCATTATATTGGAAAGTTCTATTGGTACGGGTATATCATGTTCACTTGAACGTGAAATTTTTAGAAAATAGCTATGTAGAATAAATTCAAAATCAGAAAATATTTTTAATTTGATTAGGCAACATATTTTTAACTCTTGGATTTTTAAGTCTCGCCAATTTTGATGGCTGAATAGTTTTGAAAAGTAATTATCCGGAATTTGCTCTATCATATCAAGGCAATGATTAAATTCCTTTAAGTCATAATAAATATGTGCTAGGTAGGCTTTGGCAAACATAGCATTTTCAGAATCAGAAGTAGCCTTTTTAAAGGGAATTTTTGCTTGTTCTAAAAGGGAAATTCTATTTTTATCTTCTGATAGATTAGCTTTTAAATATAAGTTATATCCTAAAAGATATGGGTAATTATTTAAATTTAATAAATTATTTAGAAGATAATCTATAAGGATTAATTTTGTTCGATTCTCCTCAGTCAATTCAATTACCTCAGTTATTACATAAGGATTGTTAGTCGATATTGAGTCTAAAGGGGAGTCGATATAGTCTAAAGCATTCATCATATTAACTTATAGGTTGTACTGTTGCCTTATGATATATTCTCTGTTAGTTATATATTTTGCTATTGAATCATTCACTTACTTTACATCGATAATCGTAGGTCAGATCCCTAAAACCGTCATTTTGTATATAACAGGTTTGTAATATATGGGTCGTCTGAAACAGTTTCAGACGACCTTTTTCTTTATTTCTCTCTATTCTTTCAGCACCCTTTCTTTCAAAGTCTTCAACACACTTTTCACCGTCTTAATCCTCATCTCCACATCCTCCATCTGAGCCGTAAACCTCAATTTATCTGCCCCGGCCAGCCGGTATTTTTTATCCGTCTGAATCAGCAGGATGATTTCTGTCGGGTCGATTTGGTGGTGTTTGCCGAAGGTAACGGTGACGGCTTCGCTGGTGGCGTCGATGGCGTCTATGCCCAATTCTTTTGCGGCAAGCCGCAGGTGGTGGCTTTCGATGAGGGTTTTGACGGGTTGTTCGGGCAGGCCGAAGCGGTCGACGAGTTCTTCGTGTATGGCGTTGATTTGCTGTACGGTTTCGCAGACGGCGAGGCGTTTGTAGAGGACGAGCCGTTCGTGGATGTCGGGGCAGTAGCTTTCGGGCAGCAGGGCGGGGCTGTGCAGTTTGATTTCGGTGGTGATGCCCAGCGGTGCGTCGAGGTCGGGCTGGCGGCCTTTTTTGAGGTCGCGCACGGCTTGTTTGAGCATTTCGGTGTAGAGCGTGAAGCCGACCTGCATCATTTCGCCGGATTGTCCTTCGCCGAGGATTTCGCCTGCGCCGCGGATTTCCAAATCCTGCATGGCAAGGGTGAAACCTGCGCCGAGTTCGTCTGCCGCCGCGATGGCGTCGAGGCGTTTTTCTGCGTCTTTAGTGATGTATTCGGGTGTGAGCAGGTAGGCGTAGGCTTGGTGGTGGCTGCGGCCGACGCGCCCGCGAAGCTGGTGCAGTTGCGCCAGTCCGAATTTGTCGGCGCGGTTGATGATGATGGTGTTGGCGTTGGGGATGTCGATGCCGGTTTCGATGATGGTGGAACAGAGCAATACGTTGAATCTTTGCTGCAAAAAGTCGCGCATGACTTGCTCCAGCTCGCGCTCGCGCAGTTGTCCGTGCGCCACGCCGATACGGGCTTCGGGTAACAGGGTTTCCAGACGCTCGCGCATGTTTTCGATGGTATCCACTTCGTTATGCAGGAAAAATACCTGCCCGCCGCGTTTAAGTTCGCGCAACACGGCTTCGCGCACGCTGCCTTCGCTGAAGGGTTTGACAAACGTTTTCACGGCGAGGCGGCGGCTGGGTGCGGTGGTAATCAGCGAGAAGTCGCGCAGGCCTTCGAGCGCCATACTGAGGGTGCGCGGAATCGGCGTGGCGGTCATGGTGAGGATATCGACATTGGCGCGCAGGCGTTTGAGCTGCTCTTTCTGACGCACGCCGAAGCGGTGTTCTTCATCGATAATCACTAAACCTAAGTTTTTGAATTTGATGTCGTCTTGCACCAATTTGTGCGTGCCGATAACGATATCGACCGTGCCGTCCGCCATGCCTTCCAACGCGGCTTTGGTGGCTTTGCTGTTGTTGAAACGCGAAAGGCTGGCGACTTTCACGGGGAAATCGGCGAAGCGGTCGGCGAAATTTTGCGCGTGCTGCTCGACCAGAAGCGTGGTCGGGGCGAGTACAGCGACCTGTTTGCCGCCCATCACCGCCACAAACGCGGCGCGCAGGGCGACTTCGGTTTTGCCGAAACCGACATCGCCGCACACAAGGCGGTCCATCGGCTTCGCCTGCGTCAAATCTTTAATCACGGCGGCGATGGCTGCGGCCTGGTCTTCGGTTTCCTCGTAGCCGAAGCCGTCGGCAAACGCCTGATAGTCCAACTCGTTGATTTCAAACTTGTGTCCCGATTGGGCGGCGCGTTGGGCGTAGAGGTTGAGCAACTCGGCGGCGGTGTCGCGCGCTTTTTCGGCGGCTTTGCGCTTCGCCTTGTTCCACGCACCGCTGCCGAGCTTGTGCAGGGCGACGTTTTCATGCGCCTGGCCGGAGTAGCGGCTGATTAAATGCAGTTGTGAAACAGGTACATAAAGCTGCGCTTCGCCCGCGTATTCGAGCAACATCATTTCGTTGGTTTCGCCGCCCAAATCCATCGTTACCAAACCCATATACCGCCCGATGCCGTGTTCTTCGTGCACAACGGGGTCGCCGATGTTGATTTCGGCAAGGTCGCGCAACAGGCCGTCTGAAACGGCGGCGTGTTTTTTGCGGCGGTTGTGGACGCGCGAACGGGCAACGTATTGGTAGAGCTCGGATTCGGTGATGACGGCGATGGCACTTTGAGCGGCAACTGCTTTGCCCTCTCCCCAACCCTCCCCCACGGGGGAGGGGGCAGGCTGCTGTTGGATTTGCCCGTGCAGATCACTTGCGACGGGATGCAGGCTGCTTTCGGTTTTCAGGCCGTCTGAAACGGTTGCTGCATTCTGTTCCCTCTCCTGCGAGAGAGGGCTAGGGAGAGGGTTTATTACGGCTGCGGGAAATTCGGTTTGGTTGGCAATCGCTTTGCCCTCTCCCCAACCCTCCCCCACAGGGGAGGGGGTAGGCTGCTGTTGGATTTGCCCGTGCAGACTATTTTCGACGGGGTGCAGGCTGCTTTCGGTTTTCAGGTCGTCTGAAATGGCTGCTGCATTCTGTTCCTTCTCCTGTGGGAGAGGGTTAGGGAGAGGGTTTGTTGCGGATGCGGAAAATTCGGTTTGGTCGGCAACCGTTTTGCCCTCTCCCCAACCCTCCCCCACAGGGGAGGGGGCAGGTTGCTGTCGGATTTGCCCGTGCAGACTATTTTCGATAGGGTGCAGGCTGCTTTTAGTTTTCAGGTCGTCTGAAATGGCGGCTGCATTCTGTTCCCTCTCCTGAGGGAGAGGGCTAGGGAGAGGGTTTGTTGCGGCTGCGGGAAATTTGGTTTGGTCGGTAACCGCTTTGCCTTCTCCCTCAGAGGCAGGAGTGGGTTGCTGTTGGCTTGGGGATTGCAGCCCGCCCAGTTTGAATCCGTATGCCAACGGCGCCACTGTGATCATCAGCGGCTCGTGTGCCGATAAAAAGCCCTGCCAGTCGGACACAGGTTTGGCTTTCAAGCCGTTTTGCTGCAAGAAGCCGAGCATGGTTTCGCGCCGTCCCAGACTTTCGGCACACAGCAAAATCCGTCCTTCAAAGGTCGTCTGAAAATCCTTCAATGCCTGCAACGGCTCGTCGGATTGGCGGTTGACGGCAAGGTCGGGCAGGGTGTGTTCCTTGCCGGAAACATCGGGCAGCACCTGTCCGTAGTTTTTCAGACGGCCTGCGAACACATCGGCAGAGAGATACAAATGCTGTGGAAGCAAAGGCGGATAGGTTTCGTCACCCTGCGCCATGGCATAACGCGATTTGACGTCGCTCCAAAAGCGGTTTGCCTCAGCGTGAACGTCACCTAAAGAGACAAACAGCGCATCTTCGCCGATATAGTCAAACAACGTTTCCAGCTCGTTTTCAAAAAACAGCGGCAGATAATATTCCACGCCCGCGCCGAAGTGGCCGTTGCTGACAGCTTTGTACACGGCGGCATCGTTCGGATTGCCATCGACTTCCTCGCGGAAGCGGCTGCGGAAGATTTTTTGCGCCTCGCTGTCGGTGGGGAACTCATGCGCCGGCAGCAGGCGGATTTCGGAAACGGGGGAGATGGTGCGCTGCGTGTCGGTGTCAAAGGTTTTGATGCTGTCGATTTCATCGTCGAACAAATCGATGCGGTACGGCATCTCGCTGCCCATCGGGAATAAATCCACAATGCCGCCGCGCACGGCAAACTCGCCCGCCGCGACAACATGGGAAACATGGTTGTAGCCCGCATTCACCAAATCGGTTTTCAGACGGCCTATATCCAAAGTCTGCCCCGTTTTCAGCCAAAACGTGCGCCCCGCCAAAAACGGCACGGGCGGCAGCTTCTGCATCGCCGTGGCAACCGGCACAAACAACACGTCCGCCGCGCCGCTCTTAATCTGCCACAACGCCGACAGCCGCTCCGACACCAAGTCCTGATGCGGCGAAAAACGCTCGTAAGGCAGCGTTTCCCAGTCCGGCAGGAACACCGCCGTATCGTGCGGACGGAAAAACCGCCATGCCGTCTGGAGGCGCAACGCCTGTTCCGCATCTTGGGTCAGTACGACTTTGAGCCGCTTATGCGGCAGATAACGCGCCAAAGCCAGCGGCAGCGAGCCTTGCGAAAGATTGAGCCAACGGGATTTTTCACGGGGTTTGGGGATAGGGTAGTTCATGGCGTAGGGACAATGGCTTGCGGCAGCCGGAAAATTTTTCGGGCTGCCGTGGTGGGTTGTAAAAGCGGGATTTTAGCAGATTAAAAGCGGGTGTAAGGGATAGGATGGCTCGGGTGGTTTTCAGACGGCCTTTGTGTGCCAGAGGGTCATCTGAAAATGCTTGTCCGTAAAAACCGATTGAAATGGATAGACTGAATATTACGGTTTGTCCGGATAAGCCAATAACGGGCTGAAGTCCGCTTTCCAAATATCCAGTTCATACAGTTGACCGTCGCTGTAAGAATATAGGGTTGCCAAAACCGGAATGCCGTCTTTATCGTGAAACAGGTATTCGGCGATTGGGATGATTTGTAGCGGGCGCGTTTGGTTTGTATCGCTGGAAAACAGAAAACTGCCCATCGCGCCATCATCGAGCGTGGTGACGCTGTTGGAAAAACGGGTTTCCAATCCGGCATATTGAGGTTTTTTGTTGGACAGAAGAAGATTCAACAAATCGGTTTCGTCTGCCGTCATCGGGCGTTTGTTCAATGGTTCAACTCCATGTATCTGCTGAAAAAGGGATTGTTCGTCCGGATGTTTTCAGACGACCTTTGGCGGCAGGAAGTCATTCTAGCGGATGCAAGCCGGCAAAGACAGCGGCTGCTTTTTCAGACGACCTGCAAGGGTTTGTGATAAGGTATAAAACGTACCTATTTCTGGGAACGAGGTCGTCTGAAAACGGAGGGGAAGGGTATGCCGCAGCAGAAGTGCAGGCAGCAGGCATTTCAGATTTGCGTTATACTTTTCCCCGTCTGTGTACTTTACTTATGAGAAAGGCAGCAAAATTATGATCTTAGAATTCATTAAAAAACTGTTTGGCGCGACTGGCGGCGCATCGTCTTCGCCAAAACGCGGCGGCTGGAATGAGGAAGAGGGCGTGTATTACGCCAAAGGCAGCTACGATAACGCAGTAGAGTACAACAATGAGTTGATGTGCATTGCCAATTTTATGACCTACCATATGGAAGACATGAACAAGGCAATGGACAAACGCGATTACGCCCAAGCCGAAAAAGTCCGTGTGCAGTGGATAGCCGCGATTCCCAATTACATTGCGCAAGCCGATAAATTGGGCGCATACAAAGGTGATGTCTCCCTGTTGAATGACTTGAAACGCCATCTGCGGTTCTTTAGCGATTTGATGGAAGACGGCTATAAAAAGCTGATCCAAATCCGCGCTTCCGGCAAACACGGTTCGGAAGAAGATGAAGAGCAATTGGACGAGAACAACGAGAAAATCTTGGACAGTACCGATAAGTTCAATGAAGTGAGCGACGAGTTTTTGGAAAAATTTGAAGACGAATAAACCGTATAGGCGAATTTTGTAAAACGCTATCTTATAGTCAATTAAAAACAAAATAGTACAATACTCAACTTTGAAGGTCTAACCAT
>JVVZ01000240.1:0-3173 GCA_001062585.1 Neisseria meningitidis | reverse complement strand
TTTGAGCTAAGGCGAGGCAACGCCGTACTGGTTTAAAGTTAATCCACTATAATTGTATTGTTAACCCATTTTAGTAAGTGTAGGCTTAGATGGAAACCAAATATTTTAAATAACTGTTTGCCACTATATATATTGAAGGAAGGATTGCGTTGTGATCGCTTTAAATAATAGAGCTTTATTTATTACAATTTGCCTCGCCCCAACTTTTACACTTGGAGATTTACCTGAAACAGTTATTGATAAAGATGCATTAAACAAACTATGTAATGTAAACAGCATAGTACAAGAGGATATTCTTGTATGTTTTTCCAAGTCATATCTATTGGCACAGAAAGAATTAAATAATAATTATTCAATTGCTCAAAAGCAGAAAAATGTAAATATAAGAAATTATTTAATTCATCAACAAAGGCAATGGAATAAAAACAAATTTGATGAATGCTTGATATTGCCAGAGAAAGAGGTTGGGAGAGAGGGGATATTTGAATATTTGCAATGTGCTACAGATGCCATTTTAAAGCGAAATAGCTATTTAAAAGAAATTTATGTATGTGGCAACGAACCTTGCCAATTTGAAGAACCATATTTCTTTCAAACTATTGGGCATGATAAGGATTAACAACCCATCCACCCTCGAATTATAAAATAACATTTTTTTAAATTAATATATAAAATCTAAATTAGAACCTGGTATTTATCAAGGTCGTCTGAAATATCGACTTCAACGGAAATTCCTATTTCCCATCCGTTGAATACCCGTTTTCAGACGACCTCTCAGGGTGGTTCAATCATTCCAAGTCAATCAGCGGCGCAGGCTCTGCACACCCGCCATCCGCGTATTTTCAGTTTCATGCTGCTTAAAAACTTATCCGACTTGAGGCAAATTCCAATCAATCCAAAATATTAATGCGATACGGCTTTTAATTTTCTGAAGAAATTTCTTGATCTTCAAATTTCATACTTTCCGGATTTAGCTTCCAAACCGTCTTATCCTTAGAAGATATGGATTTTTTACCCTGATGAAATTCATAGCAGACCCTATCTGTTTTCAATACAAACTCTTTGCCAAGTTCAAATTCCATCACACACTTTCCTTGCGGCTTCAAGGACAAGGTATCTTCTACATGGTAACTCAGTATTCCATCTATTTTTTTAAAATTGAAGGGCGGGCGCAACAATTTTTTATTGTCATAGAATGATTCATATATCACATCTATCGAGCCTAAAGTTGGAAGACCGGTATGGTCTTGAACTATGCTTCCATCCTTTCTATTGACCGGATAAATATCATATTTTTGTTCAACAATGCTATTTTCTTCAGATTATTCCGACTCCCTATTAGTGGCAACAACAAGCCATGCAAATGAATCATTATAGGGAATCACACCCAAAACTCTTGCATGCTCAGGGATAACAGTGCCCATTGAAACTGGATATATATATTCTTTAACATCCTTTGGCGCCTTAATCTGATTCAAATCCAGAAAGCCATTTGACAGTCTCGGGTAGGATTGAAACCAGGTTTTAGATGAAATAGGCAAGGTTAAACATTCCGCCTCTGCCAAATGCTTCTGTTCCTTAGGATAATTGATGTAGCACTTATCCTTGTCGGTTTTTTGGGACGATACGGCAGGCTCTTTTTTGCTGTTTTGATCAACAAGTGTTTCTTGGGAAGCTGCCGGTCCGACGCCGCAAGCCGCCAAAGCCGTGAGTGAAAATACGAATAAGATTGCGCGGTTGAGTTGAGAAAAAATCATATCTTTCCTTAAATACCCATTCATTTTGGCTCAAGCCCTTTAAGATATGAAGAATGATAACATCCAATATGAATTTTTACCTACTCATCCGCAGAAGTTTCTTCCCTTACCGACATAAGCCTATTTTGCGGCAAAACCCGCTATTCTAAAGCAACCGCATTTCCCGCCGCCGCTTCCCACAATTCCCGCTTCTTCCCTACCGTCAGTTTTTTGATGGCGATTTCCCGTTTCAGCGCCTCGCTTTTGAAGAGGTCGTCTGAAACGATACGCATCGCCGTCGGTTTGTTCAGCCGCGTGTATTTCGCGCCTTTGCCGGCGAGGTGGGCGGCGAACCGCTCTTGCGGGCGGTTGCTGATGCCGCAATAAAACGCGCCGTTCTCACACAAAATCAGGTAAACGCGCCAATTTTCCGCGCTCATGCCTCTGCCTCCTTGGCGAAACTTTCCGTGAAGATGCGGACGGCGGCTTCGGTTTTGGCGGACTGGACGCGATAAGGCGTAACCAAATAAAGGCTGACCGGCGGCAGCGTCCATTCGGGCAAAACGGTTTTCAGACGACCTTGGGCGATTTTTTCCCGAACTTCGCCGCCCACTTGCAAAGATAAACCGAAACCGCTTTCGGTCAGGCTGCGCACGGAGGCAAGATGCGTGCAGGCAATGCTGTCGGCAATATCGAGAAAATAGCTTTCGCCGCCGTGTTGTAAGGTTGTGCGGACGGGCAGGAAGTGCAGCCAGCGGTGGGCATGAAGCTGCGAGGGATGGGTGATGGGCTGATGGCGGTCGAGGTAATCGGGTGCGGCGCAAATGGTGTACGGCCAGGTAACGAGATGACGCGCAATAAGATTGGGATCGTCCAAAGCGCGGTCGCCGCCGCGTATGGCGATGTCGGTCTGATTGTGTTGCAGGTCGTCCAAGGTATCGCTGAAATTGAGGACGGGACGGATTTTGGGAAACTCGGTTTGCAATCTGGAAAACGCCGTCTGAAAAGCGCGGGAACTGATGACGCTGGAAGTCAGGGAGATACGCAATTCGCCGACGGGTTCGGTTTTGAGGTTGTCGATAACGGTACGCGTATCGGCAAGGGTGGCGGCGAGGCGGCGGCAGTATTCGCCCAAGGCGCGGCCGGCATCGGTCGGCGAAAGGCTGCGCGTGCTGCGGTTTAACAGCTTGATGCCGTGCAGGGTTTCGAGGCGGTTGATGTGCTGGCTGACGGCAGACGGGGTCATGCCCAGCGCGGCAGCGGCGGCGTTCATGCTGCCGTGTTTGAGGACGGCGGCAAAAACGAGCAGGGGTTTGATGTCTTGCATGGTGTTTACCGGATTGGAATCGGCGTTTTCAGACGACCTGTTGGGAATACTGCGGATTATAGTGGATTAACTTTAAACCAGTACGGCGTTGCCTCGCCTTGTCCTGATTT
>JVVZ01000239.1:0-13467 GCA_001062585.1 Neisseria meningitidis | reverse complement strand
GTACTGTCTGCGGCTTCGTCGCCTTGTCCTGATTTAAATTTAATCCACTATAATGTGTGAATAGTGGGTTAAGTTTAAATCAGGACAAGGCGGAGCAATGCGGTACTGGTCTAAACTTAACCCACTATGTTTATGACTTAGGCAAGATTTTGTCGGGCTGAGACGATTTTGTAAAGGTCTCAGCTCCGATTTATCTTACATTAACTTTTCTTCCGCCGGCGTTCGCCCGGCAGCAGCATATCCGCCCATTTGATGATGTTGGCGACTTCGGCGGGGTTGAGTTCGTAGAACTGCCCGCGTTTGAGGCGGTTGGGCAGGCCGATGGGACCGAAGCCGACGCGCACGAGGCGGCTGACAGTGAGGCCTTGGCTTTCGAATATGCGGCGTACTTCGCGGTTGCGGCCTTCTTTGATCACGACGTTGTACCATTTGTTTGCGCCTTCGCCGCCTTGTTCGTAGATGCGTTCGACTTTTGCCAAGCCGTCTTCGAGCATCACGCCTTCTTCGGTGAGGCTGCGCATTTGTTCGGTGGTCAGCCCGCCCAGTACGCGCACGGCGTATTCGCGTTCGACTTCGAAGCTGGGGTGGGCGAAACGTTGGACGAGTTCGCCGGAGGTGGTCAGGATGAGCAGGCCGCTGGTGTTGATGTCCAAGCGTCCGATGGCGACCCAGCGGCTGCTGGCGGCCTGCGGCAGGCGGTCGAAGATGCTGACGCGGCCTTGCGGGTCGTCGCGGGAAACGATTTCGCCTTCTTGTTTGTAATACAGGATGATGCGCGGCAGGCGGTCCGCCCATTTAAGCTTGATGATGCTGCCTTTGACGGTAACGTGGTCGTCGGGGGTGACTTTGTCGCCCAACTGCGCGGTTTTGCCGTTGACCGTTACCCAGCCGTTGTTGATCCACTCTTCCATTTCGCGGCGCGAGCCGACGCCGGACGCGGCAAGCACTTTTTGCAGGCGTTCGGGCTCCATGCGCGACAAGTCGCTGCGGCGCTCTTTCAAATCGCGCGCACGTTCCATGATTTTTTGGTTGGGATTGCGGACGACGAGTTTTCTGGCTTTGGCGGCACGCTGTTTGGGGGCGTTTTGCGGCTTGAGGTCGTCTGAAACTTTTTGTCCGTAAGGTTTGGAAGCGGTTTTGCGCGTTTCGTCTTTGGGACGGGCTTTGCTTTTGAAAGGTTTGGCGGTTTTCTTGGCAGACGGGGCTGCGCCGTCGCGCCATTGGCGTTTGCTGGTGGGTTGCTTGGACATGGGGTTCTCCTAACGCGTTTCCTGATGATCGGAACGGTTCTTCTGCGGCGGTGGCGGCAGGATAAGTTACGGATAAAAGGCCGTCTGAAACGAATGAAACGAGTTTTGTTAAAACGTTTTTATATTTCAGACGACCTTTTGCTGAGTCGGGATTTTACCCTATCGGCTTGAAGCTGTGGGAAGTTTAAGGCGACAGCCGCTCGCGTATCCAGTTGCCTTCAACCAAACGGTATTGGATGCGGTCGTGCAGGCGGCTGGGGCGGCCCTGCCAGAATTCGATGCGGTCGGGGATGACGAGATAGCCGCCCCAATGCGGCGGACGCGGGACGTGCAGCGGGTGTTTCGCGCCCACTGCCGCCGCTTTGGCAACCAACATCGCTTTGCTCGACAATACTTCACTTTGCGCGCTTGCCCATGCGCCGATGCGGCTGGTGTAGGGGCGGCTGTCGAAATATTCGTCCGAAGCGGCGGCATCCAGTTTTTCGATGCGCCCTTCAACGCGCACCTGCCGCTCCAGTTCCGGCCAGAAAAACGTCATGGCGGCAAACGGATGCGCGTCAAACGAGCGTCCTTTGCGGCTTAAGTAATTGCTGAAGAACACGAATCCCTGCGGATTGACTTCTTTCAGCAGCACCATGCGGCTGTTCGGTCTGCCGTCTTCGCCCACGGAAGCCACGTTGACGGCGGTCGGCTCGTTGACTTGCGAATGAATCGCCTCGTTCAGCCATTGCTCGAACTGGACAATCGGGTCGGCATGGCATTCCGATTCCGAAAGTTCGCGCTTGCTGTAATCTTCGCGGATATTGTGCAAATCCATGATGTCCTCCGATACTCACGTTTGTTTGAATGAATCATACCCCGTTTTTTCAGACGACTCCAACGATAGGGAGGGGGAATATGTGTATAATCCGT
Organism: Neisseria meningitidis; assembly: GCA_001062585.1. Taxonomy (GTDB): domain Bacteria; phylum Pseudomonadota; class Gammaproteobacteria; order Burkholderiales; family Neisseriaceae; genus Neisseria; species Neisseria meningitidis_D. The sequence goes on along the minus strand of JVVZ01000239.1, from coordinate 11,305 downwards.
GTCAAATCAAATGAAACGGAAAAAACCATGCAAACCGAAGTCGAACTGAAAATCCTCAATCCGAAAATGGCGGACAAACTGCCCGCCTACGCCACGCCGGGTTCTGCCGGACTGGACTTGCGCGCCTGTTTGGACGAAGCCGTTACCCTGCAACCGGGCGATACCTACCTTGTTCCGACCGGCCTAGCGGTTCACCTTGCCAATCCCGACTACGCCGCCGTTTTGCTGCCGCGCTCCGGTCTGGGACACAAACACGGCATCGTCTTGGGCAACTTGGTCGGACTGATCGACTCGGACTATCAGGGCGAACTCAAAGTCTCCGTGTGGAACAGGGGCAAAGAAGCGTTTACCATCGAACCGATGGAACGCATCGCGCAAATGGTCATCGTTCCCGTCATCCAAGCCTCGTTTAAAGTCGTGAACGAATTTGCCGCCAGCGAACGCGGCGAAGGCGGCTTCGGTAGCACGGGCAAAGCGTAAACCGCCTGTTCAAATACAAAGGTCGTCTGAATTTGAGCTGTGTAGAGAATAACCGCGTTGTTCGCAGAACCCGGCCTACACGGAGCACTTGAATAGGCCCTTATTGAATGCCTAAGATTTAGGGGCAGTTCAGGATTCAGACGACCTTTTCTTCTTCCTCGTTCCAAAAATCATAAAAGTTAAACCATTGCAGCGGATTTTGCGCGCATTCTTGCGCCAAAATATCGGCGAAGCCCTGCATGGCGGCGGTAACGGCGGCTTCGCGGTTGCCGCGTTTCCAGTCGGAAGTGTCAGTGAAGCGGCGCAGTTTCAAATGGTAGCGGCCGTTTTGCTTGACGCAAAACAGCGTGTTCACCTGCGTTTTCAAGAGCGCGGCCAAGAGCCATGCGCCTTGCGGCATGGGGGCGGTATGGCCTAGGAAATGGATGTCGGCGGTTTTCTCGCCGCGCACGGGGACGCGGTCGGCGGCAATGGCTATCCATTCGCCGTCTTCGATGCGGCGGTTCAACTCCATCATCAAGGTGGGATCCAAATCCGTGACCTGAATCAGGCGGATGTGTTCCGCGCCCGCTTTTTGCAAGGCTTCGTTGAACGCCTGCGCGTGTTTGCTGTGTACCAACACATTGAGCCTGAAGCCTTTATGGTGCGACACCAGCGCGCGGCAGACTTCGGTGTTGCCCAAGTGGGAGCAGGCGAAAATCTGCCCGCGTACCGAATCGCTCACTTGCGCATAAACGCCGTCAGGGTCTTCCAGTACCAAATCTTCATAACGGATTTTGCGCTGCCACACGGCAAAACGGTCGCACACTGCTTCGCCGAACGCGATAAATTGTTTGAATACGCTGTGTTTCGGCAAAACGGTATCGGGAAAGGCCGTCTGAAGACGGGTTTGATACCGCAGGATATGGCGGCGCGGTTTGGGCGCGGTGGCGTAGAAATACAGCACCACAAACCAGATGCACGGCCTCATCAGGAAGGCAGGCAGATAGCGCACCATCAGCGTGGTCAGGGCGAGAAACAGGCGGCTGCCGCGTTCGGGCTGCGCCGCCCAGTGGTTTTGCGTGTTGTCGGTCATGGTTTCAGACGACCTTTCCCGAATAGAGCGCCCAAACGACGCCGCAACATCCCTAAAAACAGCCGCGTGTGCATTTTGCTGATGCGCACGTTGTCGGCGAAGGCGTTGAAGTGGGACACGCCGTCGGCGGCGTATTGCACGGGTGTTTTAATCCAAACCGGCTTGACGCCGCGCCAGTACAGGCGGATGAGGATTTCCGTGTCGAAATCCATGCGGTCGCCCACGGTTTCTTCGCGGACGACCGAAAGCGCGGGGGCGAGCGGGTACAGGCGGAAGCCGCACATACCGTCTTTGATGTCGCACGACCAAGTGTGCAGCATGTTCCAGAAGTCGGTAATTTTGCGCCCGTACAGCCGCGCTTTGGGCGCGTCGTCTCCGTATTGCGGCCAGCCGCAGACGACGGCTTCGGGGTTTTGTTCCGCCGCCGCCAAGAGTTTGGGCGTGTCGTCCAGATGGTGCTGCCCGTCGGCATCAACCTGTAAAACATGGCTGTAACCGTTTTCTTCGGCGTATTTCAAACCGGTTTTGACCGCCGCGCCTTTGCCGCCGTTGATGGGGCGGTAAAGGACGTGGATGCCGTCTGAAACCAATGCCTGCAATACGGGTTTGCATTCTTCGCGCGAACCGTCGTCTACAATCAATACGTCCAAACCGAAGCCGTGCATGGTCTGTGCGACGCGGGCGATGGCGGCGGGGTGGTTGTAGTGGGGGATTAACACTAGGGTTTTCATGGGGATACCGTTTTTCAGACGACCTTCTCGCAGCGCAAGATGCTGTGTCCGCGTCCGATGCCGTCTGAAATTTCCGCCACTTTCAATCCGGCGTTTTCAACGCAGCGTATCAGGTCTTCGGAATGGAAGATTTTGCTGTTGCCGTTGGCCATGGCGGTGAAATACAGGCTGGTCATGGTCAGGCAGTAGGCGGCGGTTTCGTATTGCTGCCTGTCCCAGCAGGGTTCCATGATGTAGAGGCTGGTGTGGCTGCCCATGGAAGCGGCGGCGCGACGCAGGATGCCGGTGACTTGTTCTTCGCTGAAACAGTCTAAAAACTGGCTCATCCAAATCGCGTCGAAACCTGTCGGGAAGGGGACTTCGGGGTCGAGCAGGTTGGCGGGGTGGGCATAGATGCGTTCCGCGCCGGTTTTGCCTTTGGTCGCTTCGCGCATCAGGGCGATTTGTTGCGGCAAATCCATGATGGTAACTTCGACTTCGGCGTTGTAGCCGACGCATTGTTCCGCCCAGCGGCCGGTGTTGCCGCCGACGTCGAGCAGCTTTTTAACCGGTTTGGCGAACACGGTTTTCAAGGCTTCGGCAAAGGAATTGTCGGAATAATAGTGGTCGAAGGCAAACCATTTTTCCTGCGCGACGCTCGGCAGCGAGGACAGGCCTTCGTAAATCGTCGGCCAGCTGCCGAAAACTTTCAGCCCTTCGGGTTTGCCCGTTTGCAGGGTTTTTTCCAAGTCAAACATGCCTTGGTAACAGATTTCCTGCGTGAAATCCATGTTCACGCGCGCCATTTTGTCTTTCAGTAAGAACCAGCCAGCTTTGCTGATGAAATAGCGGTTGTCGCGGGTATGTACCGTGCCGATGGAGAGCGAGGCTTCAAGCAGCACTTGCGCGGCGTAACCGCTGATTTGCGCTTTCTCGGCGATTTCGGCTTGAGTAAGGCCGTCTGAATGGTCGTTCAACAAATCCAAAATGTCGAATTTCACCATCAGGCGGGATACTTGGAACACAATCGGCGCAAAGGCGATTTCCTGCGCCAAACGCTGCGCTTCGCCTGCGGACTGGTGTTCTTCGGAATAACGTTGTGCTAGTGCTGGAAAAAGTTGCATATTTTTTATCTTTTCATTTGATTATGGGTTGTTATTAGGTTTGAGCGGGATTGTCCCCGATTTGCAGGTTTTCCTCTTCCCGCAGGAGAGGGCGGAACCTAAAAGCATTTTCAGACGACCTCGAACACGATCCGCCCTGATGCACAGGGATTGTCGCCGTTGCTGACTTTAAAGCTCAATTTGTTTTTGGCTTCATCGTATTTCAGTTCCACCGACACTTCGTCATGCGGACGGACGAATTGCTGGTATTTCAGGTTTTCCACGCGGATGACGCGCTGCCTGCCCCACGGATGACGCGCCGCCAGATCGCGCACCCATTGCAGCTCGACTACGCCGGGTACGAGCGGGAAGGTGGCGAAATGGCCGCCGAAATAGACCAAATCGAGCGGCACGCGGCCGATGAAGGTTTCGGCGGCGGTTTCTTCTTCAGATGATGTTTTTGACCAAACGGGCGATGTCTGGGCGACGGTAAAGGCCGTCTGAAAATCGGCGGCGGCGATTTTTGCCTGGGCGTTGCGCGGCAGGCTGTCGGCGAAACGCCAGTAACGGGGCAGGGCGATGGTGTCCTGCGTGGCGGCAAGGTGGCGTTTGAGCGCGTCGGCAACGGCGGCTCTACCTTGGTCGCGCAGGGCGGCGATACCGTCCGCGTTTAATGCCGCCCATATAGCGATGCGCTGATGTTGCGGATGGCGTCCGCAATGGGCGTCGGCAATCCACGGATGCCGTAAAAGTTCGTGTTCGATTTGGGTCAGCGACACGCGTTTGTCCTCGAATTTGATGATGCGGTCTTGGCGGCCGAGCAGCAGGAAACCGTCGTGCTGCGGCTCGATTAAGTCGGCGGTCTGGCGGCGTTCGGGCGACCACGGCGAAGATGCCCACAATGCGCCTTCTTCATTCTGCCCGATTTCCACGCCTTTGAAAGGCTGCCATTCTTGGCGTTCACGACGCGACGCAATCACGCCGGTTTCGGTGCTGCCGTACACTTCAAACGGGCGGACGGCAGCCTGTTGCAGCAAATCCGCCGTGGCTTCGGGCAGCGCACCGCCCGCCGACACGATGCCCGCGATTTTATGGCCGATGCTCTGCCAGTTGCGGTTTTCACCCAAGCGGTTGAGTACCGCCGGACTGGCAATCCACACTACTTTTTCATGCGCCGCCGTGCCGGCGAGCAGGTTTTCCGGATAAACCGCCTGCCGCCGCTCCATAGGCCAGCCCATTGTCAGCGCAAGCGCGAAGCGGAAAGTGAAGCCGTAAAGGTGTTGCGGAATGACGCTGCCGATAACCGTTTCCCCACCGCGCCCGAACGGCAGCGCGTCCGCCAACATCAAGGCTTCCGCCTGCATTTGCGCGGCGGTTTTCACAATCACCTGCGCCTCGCCGCTGGAACCCGACGTTTTCAGCCACGCTTCGGCATGGTCGGGAATCAGATGGTTTTCAGGGGCGGGGGGCGAGTTTTCAGTCGACGTGTGTGTCAGCAAATCGGGCAGGTGCCATACGGGTGGGTTGGATTGCACATTTAACGGCTGTCCGGATTCATCGCGTTGTTCGGTTTGACTGCCTAACTTGCTTTGCAAATCTTCGGAATCCGTCAAAAACACATCCGCCGTCCGCCCCCAGTCCAAATTGTCCCGCGCCAGATTCGGCAGCAGCAACACCCGCCCGCCCGAATGCCACACCGCCAACACGGCGCAGGCAAACAGCGCGGCATCGTCAAACCACAACGCGGCAGTTTGCACATTTGCTGTTTTCAGACGACCTGACAGCCGGAAAACCGCACGGTTGAAATCAGCACGCGTCCAATTTGGATGGGTGGCGATAAGGTCTTGTTGGGGCAGGTCGGGGGATAGGATTTGGGTTAGGCGCATAATTATAATTTACTAATTAATAAGAAATTAATTACATTGGAAATGCTATATTCTTTGAGATAAAAAGCTATGATTACCAATAAAAAATTGTGAACTACCCTACATTCCAAAGAAACTGTTTATTTATAAGTTCACGATAATAGTGTGATTATCTAATTTTATTTTTTTATATATTTTATTGTTCATCACTAAACATAAGTGCATCTAATTTTTCAGCATCTGTTGCTATACCTTCATAACTAGAAATAATATTCTCCAATATTTTTAACGTTATAGTACCTGTGACATCCTGTATAACAACTTCAGTCCCTATGTCATTTAAACTACGAATTATCTCTCTAACTTTTTTTAAATCATCTAGTTTTAAATCATTTACTGCTATTACTGCATCATGGTTTTTTATTCTGGATTTTATTTCGGATAAAGAGAGTGGAGTATATTCTCTTAAAATTTTATAGGTCGAAGTTTTATCATTAATATATTCAATAATTATGTCTATGGTTTTCATTTTTTCCTCTCGAGATTAAAAATCTTCAATTGGTTTGATTCGTTCCTCAAGTAAACTTGTCTTCCAGTTTCCACATTGAAGCAGTATTTTCCATTGACATGAAATGATTAATGATTGATGTGTTTTCAGACGACCTACACCTTCAAAACAGTTTTCCGATACACCCACTCTCCGGCAAACAAAAGCCCCATCAACACATACGACACGATGCCGGTATAAGCCGCCCACCAGTCGTAATATTGCAAGCCTGCCAGAATGGCGGCGGTTGCGCCGTTGAGGATGAAAAAGCCGCACCAGATTTGCGTAACGCGGCGGGTGTGGCGCACGCCTTCGGGGGGAAGGTCGGGGTGTTGCAGTCGGGCGAGGCGTTCGATGACGGTTTGTTTGGCAAACAGGCTGCCGCCGAAAACGGCAAGCATCAGCGCGTTGACGGCGACGGGATACCAATACATCGAGTCGGGTCGTCTGAAAACCATTACGGCGGCGAAAAAGGCGGCAAGGATAATCGCCGTAATGCGTTGTGCTGTGGTTTGCGGCATGGCGGCGCGTATCAGCCACAGGACGCACATGGCGGCGGCAAGCCAGAAAAACGCGCCGTTTTCCCTGCCGTAATACCATAGGAGCGGATAGGCGAGGCTGGCGAGGGTCAGCAGGAGTTTTCCTAATGTTTTCATGGTTGTTATTGATGTTCAGACGACCTTGCCGATTGACAAGGCCGTCTGAAAATATGCCGGTTTAAATCAGAATCAGGAATCTTGCGCCTGTACTTTCAAAACCGCCTGAACCACGTCATCCACGGTGCGCACGTTGCGGAAGTCTTCGGCTTGCAGTTTGCGGCCGGTTTCGCGTTTGATGTGGTCGATGAGGTCGATGGCGTCGATGCTGTCGATTTCCAAATCTTCGTAGAGGTTGGTCTCGGGTTTGATGCGCTCGGGTTCGATTTCAAACAGGTTGACCAGTGCATCGGTCAGAAGGGTGCGTACTTCTTGTTCGGTCATATCGCTTCTCCTTTATGCCTGACGGCTTTTGACGAATTCTGCCAGTGTTTTGACGTTGGCGAAGTTTTCGCGCAGGTTGTCGTTTTCGCCGTCGAGCTGGAAGCCGAAGGTTTTTTGCACTGCCAAACCGAGTTCCAGCGCGTCGACGGAATCCAGACCCAAGCCTTCGTCGCCGAAAAGCGGGTCTTCGCTGCCGATGTCGGCAGGGGTGATGTCTTCCAGCCCCAAGCTGTCGATGATCAATTCTTTGATTTGGTTTTCTAAGTTATTCATGTGGTTTTCCTTGTGAAATAGTCTTGAAGGTATTCGTTTAAACGCCTTGCGGCGATGGGTAGGGGTTTTTCCGCCAGCCATTCTTCGGGCAGGATGTCGTCGCCGACGGTGATTTCATAATGGATTTTGTGCGGCGGTATTTTGTACCAAGGCTGGCCTTTTTTGAAATTGGGCGGCGTCATTTTGATGCACACGGGGGTAATGACCGATGCGCTGCGCAAACCGAGCGATACCGCGCCACGGTGCATTTTAACCTGTCCGTCCCAGCCTGTGCGCGTGCCTTCGGGGAAAATCAGCATACTTTGCCCGCTTTTGAACACGGCGTCGATTTCTTCCAACATTTCCATGCTTTCGTCGTTGGGGATGTAGCCGGAAGCGATGATCTGGCTCTTCATGCTGGGGTTGTTCAACAGGTCTTTTTTGACCAGCACGTTTGGTTCGGGGAAGTGGCTGACCATTAAGACGACATCCAGCAGCGAGGGATGGTTGGCAAGGACGAGCTGCCCCGGCCGGCCGAGTTTTTCCAAGCCGTTGAAACGGACGCTCAATACGCCCGACCATTGCAGATAGCCGACGAAAAACCGCCACACGCGGCCTATCATGCGGCGGGCGGCAAGCTGGCGCGGGATATCGCCTTTGGTGGATTTGAGCGTGTAGGGCAAAAGCGCGATTTTGAACAATACGCCCGCAACGCCGAAGAGGATGAAGCCGAACAGGGTGGCAAAGAAACGGCGGCAGTAGTCTAGGGTTTTCATGGTTTTTTGCACCATATCCATCGGCGTTTTTCATGTTGCCATTCTGCCGAAAGGTCGTCTGAAAGTAAAAAACGGATCCAGTCGAGCGCGCCCCAGTAATCGGCTGACAGCAGGTCGGACGGGTTTTCAGACGACGTGTCGTCGACATCGAGGCTGAGTGTGTAGCCGTCTCCCTGCGTCAATACAAGCGACAGGGCGTAGGCAAACGGGGCGCGTGTGGCGTGGACGGGGTAGTCGTCGGACAAAGGGTCGTCGGCGATTAAGACCAATACGGATGGTGCGCCGTCTTGCAGCAGGGCATAGGCTTCTGCCAAAGTGGTTTCGAAATTGTCGCTGCCGGCGGCGAGGGCGGTGTGTTCGCTCATGTCGCCGCGCAGCATGGACCATTGTCCGGCGGGAGCGTTGTGGACGGACAGTCCGAAGGAGGTCGGTGAAACGCTGTCGGTTTGCAACAGTCCCAGCCATAATTCGAAACTGCGGTTGATTTCTCCGTCATGCGAGGCGTAAACCAACGGGCTGCCGGGGTATTGTTCCGCCAATTCCCACGAGGCGTCGCAAATCAGGCGCGCGGCTTTACCCAAACGGCGGCGCTGCAGGGCGGGCAGGAAGGCAAGCGCGGGTTTGTGGTCGGGCAGCCCGGCGGCGTCTAATGCGCCTGAAGCCCATTGCCGCCATTGTTCGGGCGTGGCGATTTTACTGCTTGAAGCGTGCCAAGCGGCGATATTGAAAGAAAAACGGCAAATGTTGGATGACATGATGGTTTTCAAAAGTTTACATTGTGATGTATTTTAACGAAATAGCTTAACACATTCTAGGGTCTGATATAATCGCGATATTCTAACGTATTCTGTTTTCAGACGACCTTTATGACTGTAAATTTAATTTGCCCCATTCATGATGTTGCTTCTTTATTGCCACACAGCGGCCATATGGTGTTGCTTGATTGTGTGACGGAATACAGCCCGAAACACGTTTGCGCCCAAGCCGGCGTGGGGGAAAAGCACATCTTGTTGGTTGACGGGGCATTGCCGGCGACATCGCTGATGGAAATCATGGCGCAGGGCATAGGCGCGTTTGCGGGCATACAGGCTTTGGAAGCGGGTGAGCCGGTGCGGCTTGGCTTTTTGCTGGGAACGCGCAAGCTGGAATTGTTTGCCGACAGCCTGCCCGTCGGAACGCAGATGAAGGTGGTCGCGAATCTGTCGATACAGGACCCGGGCGGCATGGGCGTATTCGATTGCGAGCTGCATTGGACGGATGCGCCTGAAGATGCCCGCGCCAAGCTGCCCGCGGACGGGCTGGTGGCAAAAGCCTCGTTGAACGTGTACAGTCCGAAAGACGGAAAGGTCGTCTGAAAACAGTTTTCTCTATCCAGATGATGACCAATAAGCAGACCGCGCCAACCAATAGGAAACATTATGAGCGAAACCATCTTGATTACCGGCTCCAATCGGGGCATAGGCAAAGCCGTCGCACTCGGTTTGGCTGAGGACGGCTTTGATATTATCGTCCATTGCCGCAGCCGCCGCGATGAAGCCGAAGCCGTAGCGGAAGAAATCCGCGCTTTGGGCAGACAGGCGAGGGTGTTGCAGTTTGACGTGTCCGACCGCGTAGCCTGCCGCGATATTTTGACTGCCGACATCGAAGCAAACGGCGCGTATTACGGCGTGGTGTTGAACGCCGGACTGACGCGAGACAATGCTTTCCCCGCGTTTTCAGACGACGATTGGGATTTGGTGCTGCGAACCAATTTGGACGGTTTTTATAATGTGTTGCACCCGTTGACCATGCCGATGATACGACGCCGTAAAGCCGGACGGATTGTGTGCATGGCGTCGGTGTCCGGCTTGACGGGCAACCGCGGGCAGGTCAATTACAGCGCGTCCAAGGCGGGCTTGATCGGCGCGGCGAAAGCCTTGGCGGTCGAACTGGCGAAACGCAAAATCACTGTCAACTGCGTGGCGCCGGGTTTAATCGATACGGAGATTGTCGATGAAAATGTACCCGTTGAAGAAATTTTGAAAGCCGTCCCCGCCGCGCGTATGGGGCTGCCGGAAGAAGTGGCGCATGCGGTGCGCTTCCTGATGGATGAAAAAGCGGCGTACATCACGCGCCAAGTGATTGCGGTGAACGGAGGTTTGTGTTGAATACCAGAAGAGTCGTAGTAACGGGCATAGGCGGCATTACCGCCTTCGGCCGCGATTGGCAAAGCATACAGGCGGCGTTTAAAGCTGAAAAAAATGCCGTCAAATATATGGATTGGCGTGGACGTTTCCCCGAATTGGAAGCGCAACTGGGTGCGCCGATTGAAGGCTACACCCCGCCCGAACATTGGACGCGCAAGCAGCTCAGAAGCATGGGGCGCGTGTCGCACTTGTGTGTTGATGCGGCGGAGCAGGCCCTGACGGACGCAGGTTTGCTTGGAGACGAAAGCATTACCGACGGACGTATGGGCGTGGCGTGCGGTTCGTCTGTCGGCAGTACCAAAGACATCGGCGACATGGGCGAACTGCTGACTACGGGTACATCGCGCAATTTCAACGCCAATACTTATGTGCGCATGATGCCGCATACGACCGCCGCCAATATCGGCATCTTTTTCGGATTGAAAGGACGTATTATCCCGACTTCGAGCGCGTGTTCGTCCGGCAGCCAAGGCATAGGCTATGCCTACGAAGCCATCAAATACGGCATGATAGACATGATGTTGGCGGGCGGCGGCGAAGAATTTTGTCCGTCCGAAGTTTATGTTTTCGACTCGCTCTACGCTGCCAGCCGCCGCAACAGCGAACCCGAGTTGACCCCGCGTCCTTACGACAACGGACGCGACGGCTTGGTCATCGGCGAAGGCGCAGGGATTTTTGTGTTGGAAGAATTGGGACACGCCAAAAGGCGCGGTGCGAAAATCTATGCCGAACTCGTCGGCTACGGTGCCAACAGCGACGGCAGCCACGTTACCCAGCCGCAAAAAGAAACCATGCAGAAATGTATGGAACTCGCGCTGCAAGACGCAGGCATTACGCCTGATAAAGTCGGCTACGTCAGCGGCCACGGTACGGCGACCGAAAAAGGCGACATCGCCGAAACGCTGGCGACCGAAGCCGTGTTCGGATTCATTCCCATGAGTTCGCAAAAAAGCTATCTCGGTCATACGCTCGGCGCGTGCGGTGCGCTGGAAGCGTGGTTCACCATCGAAATGATGAACAGCGGCTGGTTTGCCCCGACCGTCAATCTGAACGATATCGACCCGCGCTGCGGCAAGGTGGACTATATTTTGAGCGGCGGCCGCGAAATCGAAACGGATTATGTGGTCAGCAACAATTTCGCTTTCGGCGGCGTGAATACTTCGCTGGTGTTCAAACGCTGGCGGGATGAAAACGCTTAATCGCAGCCGCGTTATCACAAAATCCAAAAGGTCGTCTGAAACCGTTTGACCCAACGTTTCAGACGACCTTTTTAGTTTATATAGTGGATTAACTTTAAACCAGTACGGCGTTGCCTCGCCTTGTCCTGATTT
>JVVZ01000238.1:0-1995 GCA_001062585.1 Neisseria meningitidis | reverse complement strand
AGAGGGCTTGCAGGGCGGCTAAGGTTTGCGGGGCGACGGGCGGCGTGGTCAACAGGGTCGGCATGGCGTTTTAGATTTGGAAATGGCGGCGGACGAGTGCCAAGGTCGTCTGAACGTGGTTGCCGTCGGTGTAGGGGTCGATACTGTGCGCCAATGGGATTTTGCGCAACCAAGTGAGTTGGCGCTTGGCAAGCTGGCGGGTGGCGGCGATGCCTTTTTCGACAAAAGTGTCGTAATCAGTCAAGCCTTCGAGGTAATCCCATGCCTGCCGGTAGCCGACGCAGCGCATGGCGGGCATATCGGCGGTCAGCTCGGGATATTTTTGGCGCAGGGCGCGCATTTCGTCGATGAAGCCTTGTTCCAGCATTTGCGTGAAACGGCGGGCGATGTTTTCGTGCAGCAAGGCGCGGTTTTCGGGAATCAGGGCGGTGGTGCAAAGGTCGAGCGGCGGGGTGTATTCGGCTTTTTCGGCAAAATGCGCGCTCAAGGGTTTGCCGGTCAGGCGGTACACTTCCAAAGCGCGTTCGATACGTTGGCTGTCGTTCGGTTTCAGACGACCTGCGGTTTCAGGGTCTATGGTTTGCAGGTTTTGATACAGATGCGCCAAGCCGTATCGTTGTTTTTCTTCCTGCAACCGGGCGCGCACAGCGGCATCGGCTTCGGGCAGGTCGTTCAAGCCTTCGGTCAGCGCGTGGAAATACATCATCGTACCGCCGACAATCAAAGGCAGCCTGCCGCGCGCGCGGATTTCCTCCGCCAGCCGCACGCAGTCGCCGACAAACTCCGCCGCGCTGTAAGACTCCGTCGGCGGGATGATGTCGATAAGGTGGTGCGGCACGGCTTCAAGCTCGGCAGCCGTCGGCTTTGCCGTGCCGATGTCCATATCGCGGTACACCAGCGCGGAATCGAGGCTGATGATTTCAACCGGCAGGGCTTCGGCGATTTTCAAGGCAAGCGCGGTTTTCCCGCCGGCAGTCGGGCCGAGGATGGCAAAGGCTTTTGGGGTGTTCATATCAAAAGGGGCATGGGGAAACGGACGGATTATAGCAAAAGGTCGTCTGAAATCATTGCTTCATTCATGATAAATATCTGTATCGACACTCGATTTCCCTAAATTTTTCTCAACCCGCGACAGACTCGAAATATCGGCCTGCCCTAGTTTCTTTAATCTAAAGCAGGTAAAATGGCAGCCGTTGCCTGATGCGGGCGAACACCCGCACCATCCGACGAACACTACCAAAATACAATCATATATAAATAATTTAGGAGCACTAAAATGGAACATAAGCTGCCACAACTGCCTTATGAACTGGACGCATTGTCCCCACATCTGAGCAAAGAGACTTTGGAGTTCCACTACGGCAAACACCATCAAACCTACATCACCAATCTGAACAATCAAATCAAAGGTACCGAATTTGAAAACCTGCCTTTGGAAGAGATTGTGAAAAAATCTTCAGGCGGCGTGTTCAACAACGCAGCCCAAACTTGGAACCACACCTTCTACTGGCTGGGTTTTACGCCCAAAGGTCAAGGCAAACCTTCCGGCGAGCTGGCCGCCGCCATCGACGCCAAATGGGGCAGCTTCGAGAAATTCCAAGAAGCATTCTCCGCTTGCGCGGCAGGCACTTTCGGCTCCGGTTGGGCATGGCTGGTGAAAACCCCTGCCGGCGAATTGGATTTGGTTTCCACTTCCAACGCGGCAACTCCGCTGACCACTGAAAACACTCCGCTGCTGACCTGCGACGTATGGGAACACGCCTACTACATCGACTACCGCAACAGCCGTCCCAACTACCTGAAAGGTTTCTGGGAAATCGTCAACTGGGACGAAGTCGCCAAACGCTTTGCTGCTTAAGTTGAACGTTTAAAATAAAAGGTCGTCTGAAATGGATTTTCAGACGACCTTTTTGTTAGGCAACGCGGTATCAAGGTTTCTTCATATAGTGGATTAACTTTAAACCAGTACGGCGTTGCCTCGCCTTGTCCTGATTT
>JVVZ01000023.1:0-6298 GCA_001062585.1 Neisseria meningitidis | reverse complement strand
TACTGTCTGCGGCTTCGTCGCCTTGTCCTGATTTAAATTTAATCCACTATATTATTCCGTCAATAAATTCAATGCTTCCCGATATTTATCAACTGTTTTCTGAATAACATCGCTAGGGACGTCCGGTGCCGGAGCTTTTTTGTTCCAACCGCTTTGCTCCAACCAATCCCGAACAAATTGCTTGTCAAAAGACGGCGGATTAGTGCCGACTTGATATTGATCAGCCGGCCAAAAGCGGCTGGAATCGGGCGTCAGCACTTCATCCATCAGGGTTAATGTACCGTTTTCATCCAGCCCGAATTCAAATTTGGTATCGCATATGATGATACCGCGTGATTTTGCATATTCTGCAGCTTCCGTATAAAGCTGAATGGCTTTAGCGCGCACTTCAGCCGCCAACTCTTTACCGATAATGCGTTCGCATTCTTCAAAACTGATGTTTTCATCATGATCGCCGACGGCAGCCTTGGTGGACGGGGTAAAAATCACTTCCGGAAGCTGCTGCGCTTCTTTCATCCCTTCGGGAAGTTTGATGCCGCAGACAGAACCGTTTTTTTGGTAATCTTTCCACCCGCTGCCCGCCAAATAACCACGCACAATCGCCTCTACTTTGACAGGAGTCAGTTTCTTGGCGACAACTGCGCGTTTCTCGATGGCTTTGGCTTCACGTTCAGGCAACACATCATAAACCGTATCGCCGGTAAAATGATTGGGCATGATATGCGCCAGTTTTTGAAACCAGAAATTGGAAATCTGCGTCAGAATTTCTCCTTTACCCGGAATCGGATTGTCTAAAATCACGTCAAATGCAGACAATCGGTCGGATGCGACCATCAACATGCGCTTGCTGTCGATTTCGTATAAATCTCGCACTTTTCCAGAGTAAATCTTTTTCAAGCTGATTTCGGACATTTCAGGTTTCTCCCTTCGCTGACTCGGTTTAAACAGGATTCCGTTATTTTATCCGAATTTGGATTTTTGGGTCAGATTGTTTACAAAATAGGTCGTCTGAAAACGTTTTGCACGGATGCAGACGCTTTCAGACGACCTTATCAATCCTAAGTATAGCTAATCAGAGATTAGATGCTAGGAACTTGGGTTTGTTGTTGGATGCTGTTTACAGCTGACAGAGAGTAGTAATCGCCATGACCGGTTACTTCGTAGGTGCTGCCATCGGCGAACTTGAAGTTTTCGATCTTATGGTTGTTACCGGAGAACCAGTCGTCAATGGTAACAGTGTCACCGCCGCCGACAGATACGGTCAGGCTGTTGCCTGTTTTGCTCAACAACACGTCGGAAGCAGAAATACCTTTGCCGAATTGCAGGGTATCGTTACCGCTTTCGTCTTGGATGGTGTCGCGACCGTAACCTTTATCGAAGAAGTAGGTATCGTCGCCGGTACCGCCGATCAGGACATCGTTGCCAATGCCGCCGTCGAGGTAGTCGTTACCGTCTTTACCAACCAGGCAGTCATCGCCTGCCAAGCCGTACAGGTGGTTGTTGCCGGAGTTACCGTTGATGTCGTTGTTCAGAGCGTTACCGGTGCCGTTGAGGTTGCCGGAACCTTGCAAGAACAGGTGTTCAACGTTGTCGGTCAGGGTGTAGTCGATTACGCTGCGAACGGTATCGATACCGCCGCTGGCATTACCGTACTCGATAACTTGGTCGCCTTTGTGGTCAACAAAGTAAACGTCGTTACCGTCACCACCACGCATGATGTCAGCGTCGGCACCACCGTTCAGGTAGTCGTTGCCTTCACCGCCTTGCAGGTAGTCTTTACCGCCTTCACCGTACAGGGAGTCACCGTTGTTACCGCCTTGCAGGGTGTCGTTACCGTCGCCGCCGTAAATTACGTCGGCACCGTCGCCGCCATAAATCACGTCTTCGCCACTTGTACCGTAAATGGTGTCTTTCTTATCGGTACCCACAGTTTTGGTTGCGCCGTTTTGATCTTTGTCGCACTCGTCAACACGGATGATGTTACCCGGATTTTTGTCGTCATGTCCGTAGGTATTGTGTTGGTTTTGATCGTCAACGCAATCTTTGCAGTCTTTATCGTTGGGTTTAGGCTGCGGTTTTGGTTGTGGTTTAGGTTGCGGCTGTGGTTGAGGCTGCGGTTGGGGTTTAGGCTGCGGCTGAGGTTGTGGCTGCGGCTTAGGTTGGGGTTGTGGGTGGGGTTGAGGCTGTGGTTTTGGCTCAACCGGTGGGCAGTAAGGATCAACATGCTTCGGAGGAACCGGTTTTGGAGCCGGTTTAGGGTAATAAGGTTTACCCGGGTTGCAGTTGAAATCGATGATGATGCATTTGTACGCAGGTTTCGGCGGAGGGCAGTAGGCGCCATGACCGAATTTGCCGTGAGGCATTTTGAAGCCGTGTGAAGAACCGTAGTTATGGAAACCGCCTTTGTAACCGAAACCGCCATGGCTCGGTGGGCAGTAAGGATTGTACGGTTTGACCGGAGGGCAATATGCGTTGAAGTGGCCTTTGGATGAGTAGCCGCCATAATGATAAGTCATAATAAATCACTCCCAGAATATAATTAAAAAGCATAGGCCTTTTGACAAAAATACAGACCAGCCAAACTGCCTACATTGTTATTTTAGTGATATTTCGCAGAAAACTTACATTCTCGTCGCTAACGGTAAAAATTTTGGATAAATGGAAATTTATTTTTCCATGATAATGAACAATATTACATTGGAAACCCACCCTGCTATTTTCATCATGACGCAATATCATGATTATTTTAATCAAATGAAAATACAATACGCCATAAAAATATTATTCATATATTTCAATAGTTTTTTAAGAATTGCTAGTTTTTACTCAATCCCGCTCATTTCTCATTCAATTGAAAATCTCCCTCCCATCCTTACCCATCAAGGTTTATTGCATTATCATTTATTTTGACATACGAATATAATTTAAACTTTTTTACACTTTAATTTTCATCTTACAAAACAAACAGATAAATCACCGAACTATATCAATCTTGATTACCGTATAACAATCCGTTGCAAAATGACAAAAGGGTCGTCTGAAAATACGTTTTTCAGACGACCCTTTTGGGTACCACTCAAATTCATTGGCTGCTAAACCGTATCAAAATTGCACCCGTTGCGCATTGGAAATTTCACGTTCATTCTCAATACTGAAATTTGCCCTTACATACTGCCCGAAAAGTTTCGCGGTCATACTTTGCGGGAAACGCCTCAACGTAGCGTTATAGGTGCGGACAGCCTGAATATAGTTGTTCCTTGCTTGATTAATCCGGTTTTCCGCCTCTTCAAGGCGCGTAGTCAGACGCTGATAATCCAAGCTTTCCGCCAAAAGCGGATAATGGTCTGAAATCAGCGTCATTTGCGTCAAAATTCCGCTCAATTCTCCCTGAACCTCCTGAAAACGCTTCAATTTCGCCGGATTGGCAGCCTCTTCCAAATTCAGATTCATACGGACCGCCCGACTTTGAACGTCAGACAACTTGAACAAAATATCCTCTTCAGGGCCGGCATACGTCTTAACGACATTCGATAAATCGGACACCAATGCCGAACGCTGACCGTATTGCTTCATCACTTCCACCCAAGCATGTTTGATATCCTGTGCTTGAGCATACATCACATAATAGCTGCGTCCGACAATACCTATTACCAATATTGCCAATACTATCGGCCACCATTTTTTCCACATCAACCACATACTCCGTGAATATACGCAACATTCCTTACCGTATTCATTTTTTCAGACGACCCCAATCTGTATAAGAGGTCGTCTGAAAACCATCGGATAGTATATCTCTAAGCTGTCCCTACCCGGATAAAAATCAAACAAACAAAATTATTTTCAGATAATCGGTATCGCTGCGAAGTTTGCACTATAATATATTAGGCATTGGCAGATTCCCTACCGCATCGGATTTTTATTATTCCTCTTGCAAAAATCAGCATGATTTCAGGTTTAAATCCGCTTTCCATCTCTTTCGGAAACAGGCGGGGTCGTCTGAAAATAGAAAATGGGAAGCATCTTCTGCCTTCATTTCTACGCAGGGATGATGCAGTTGAGATGTCCCAGCATGAATTTGCAAAAGGGTTATTTCACAAAATGGTCTTATTGGCGGGTCAAACATCTGCCCAACCGTCTTCCAATCTGTTTTGTTTTGAATGTACTGTTTCAGCGTTCCCGAATAATGAATTCGGACGCTTGCCCAAATCGTTCCAATTGCCGTCCTTTTAATCCGGCAATACTTTTTTAAAACTTTCAAACGAGGAGAAACCATATGCGAACCCTGTTAACCGGTTCAAAAGGACAATTGGCGCGTTGCTTTCGCGACCGCCTGCCTGAAAATTGGGAATTGATTGCCACAGATTCGACATCCTTGGATATTACAGATACCGAAGCCGTTCGCAATATGGTTCAAAACTTCCAACCCGACGCCATAGTCAATGCAGCGGCCTTTACCGCAGTCGATAAAGCAGAGGCCCATGTCGGCACCGCATTTGCCGTCAATGCCACCGCCGTCCACAACCTCGCCTCTGCCGCCCGCGCCTGCCAAGCCCGCTTTATCCATATCTCTACGGACTATGTGTTCGACGGCACAAACAAGACCCCATACAAAGAGCAAGACTATACCAACCCGCAAAGCGTGTATGGGCGCACTAAAGTCTCAGGCGAACTGCTCGCTTTGGCAGCCAATCCGGACAGCGTCATCATCCGTACCTCATGGCTATTCAGCGAATACGGCAACAACTTTGTTAAAACCATGATCAGACTAGCAGGAGAACGGGACAACCTCTCCATTGTTCATGACCAAACAGGCAGCCCTACTTATGCCGGTGACCTTGCCCAAGCCATCATTACTTTGCTGCAGCAACCCGTTGCCCCACGGGGTATTTATCACTACGGCGGCAATAAATCGGTAACATGGTATGAATTTGCCCAAGCCATTTTCCAAGCAGCGCAACAGCAAGACCCTGATTTTAAAATTCCACAACTGAACGCCATCACGACCGACCAATACCCCCTACCCGCTCCGCGTCCTGCTTACAGCATTATGGACTGCCAAAAAATTGAAAAAGAATGCGGCATCAAGGCATCTGATTGGCAAAAAGCGTTAAATGAAATCATCGGCAAGCTGGATAACTGATCAGCACCCTCTGCCATATAAAACAAAAGACCGCAAAAACGAAGCGGTCTTTTGTTTTACTCAGGATATACTGGCAGCAGAACAGAAATGTCGTATCACCATTACCAACTCTTTCTCGTAAGGTCGTCTGAAATTTCAGACGACCTATTTAGTCAATAACTCCCAATTCCTGCAATCCCCGCAACACCCCATCCTCGTCCACGCTCGGGCATACAAATTTTGCCACAGCCTTTGCCTCAGCTTCACCATTGCCCATTGCCACTCCAAATCCGACAGTAGACAACATTTCCAAGTCGTTGAAGCTGTCGCCAAATGCCATAACATCCTTCATTTCAATCCCCAGCTTGCCTACGGCATGAGCAATTCCCCTTGCCTTAGAACCTTCAGAACGAAGCATATCCATGGCACATTCATGCCACCGAACCAATTTAAATCCGTTTTGTTGAATTTCATCTTCAATGGCGCGTTCTTGATTGGAATCTGCAAAGATCAGCATTTGATACACTTTTGCCCGATGAAAATATTCTTTATCCACCAAAAAATCGGGAAAAATATGCACCAATGCATCTTTAACAAGCGATGAAGGGCTG
This sequence comes from Neisseria meningitidis, assembly GCA_001062585.1. GTDB lineage: Bacteria > Pseudomonadota > Gammaproteobacteria > Burkholderiales > Neisseriaceae > Neisseria > Neisseria meningitidis_D. The sequence goes on along the minus strand of JVVZ01000023.1, from coordinate 565 downwards.
GAAACCGCAATTTCATTGTTATTCACAAAGGCGTAATCAATATTTTTATTGTCCAACGACGCGCATATTTCCATCATATTCGCAGAATCCATCGGATATTCCTGCAATACTTCCCCATGAAACGACGTATATTGCCCATTAATGGTCACCAGCATATCGATTCCGCTTTCACGGATCAGCTCCTGCACTTTTTTCGGAATAGCCGCAGGAGGACGACCCGTTGCAATCGCGGTCAATATTCCTTTCTCTTTCAACGCCGCCATTGCTTTATAAACGGAAGGCCTCAGGGTATCGGTATATTTCCGATAGAGGGTGTCATCAATATCAAAGAAGATAATTTTCGGATTTTTCATAAGCAGGCAAACAAAAGTTTCATCATTTCAAAGTTCGGCTATTGTACCGCCACTGCCTGATATATCTAAACATTTATGACCACAAACAACCAGCGTTTTATCTTTTTCGGAGATACAAAAAAGACAAGCCCCTGAAAAATCAGGGGCTTGTCAAAATCTGGCACGCCCACGGGGAATCGAACCCCGGTTACCGCCGTGAAAGGGCGATGTCC
>JVVZ01000237.1:0-4975 GCA_001062585.1 Neisseria meningitidis | reverse complement strand
GTAGTACATAAGGGCGTTGGCAACGCCGTATCATTGCAATTTTAATCCACTATAGTAAACTTGCCGCCGGTTTCCCTTCCTCCTTCCCGTCATGTTCCCCATTATCTCGACCGACCGTGCCGCTGCCGAATGGCGCAACGAAAGCACGCAAAAGCCGCCCAAGCAGGCGGTTTATGTGACTGAAAGCAATGCCGCCGATATTCTGAAAAACGCCCACGCCCAAATGGCAACCGTTTGGACGGGTGATTTTCACAACGCCAAGCAAGTTTTGGCAGCGATGAAAAAGCGCGTCCGCAGGTCGTCTGAAAAAACAAAAAACGCGCCCGCCGATATTCAGACGACCTTCCACACCCACCGCATGAAGCAGGCGCAGCAAAGCCGCGTGCTGAATATGCTTGCCGTCGAAATCGGCGCGGGTTTTCAGTTAAGCAACCCGCGCGCGCCCAACGTCCGCGCCGCCCTTGCCGATGTATATACCGAGCCGAACGACGCGCCGTTTTTGCTGCCGCTCAATCAGCTTTTGGGTTTTATCGGCGCACACGAATGGCACAAAAAAGGCATAGAAATTCCGCAGCTTGGCGGCAAAATCCACGTTCCTTTCGGCGTGTTCTCGCCCCTGCGCGGCGAATATTTGGACTTAATCGCCCAAGCACCGTTGAATCCCCATATTCAGACGGCGTTCGACATCGGCACAGGTTCCGGCGTTATCGCCGCCATCCTCGCCAAACGCGGCATTCCCGACATCACCGCCACCGACACCAACCCCAAAGCCATCGCCTGCGCAACCGCCAACCTCGCCCGTCTTGGGCTGGACAAACAAGTTGCCGTCCAAGCCGTCGATTTGTTTCCCGAAGGACGCGCCGACCTGATTGTCTGCAACCCGCCGTGGCTGCCCGCCAAACCGACTTCCGCCGTCGAAACCGCCCTCTACGATCCCGACAACGCCATGCTGACCGCCTTCTTAAACGGCGTGCGGCAGCATTTAAATCCACAAGGCGAAGCGTGGTTAATCATTTCCGACTTGGCGGAACATTTGCACTTACGCGACCGTGATTTTCTGGAACAATGTTTTCAGACGACCTCTTTAGAAGTGGCCGATATTCTGAAAACCAAACCGCGCCACCGCAAAGCCGCCGACGAATCCGACCCGCTCGCCTTCGCCCGCAATCGGGAAACCACTTATCTCTATCGTTTGAGAGCGAAGTCCTGATATACAATTAGGTCGTCTGAAACCCGTTCCCGCCATTCCCATGCAACTGATCAAATACCTCCAATCCCAAGGCATAGGCAGCCGCAAACAATGCCAGTGGCTGATTCAAAACGACTGTGTCGAAATCAACGATACGGTCTACAACGACGCCAAAGCCGACATCGATCCCGCCGAAGTCCAAACGCTGCGCATAGACGGCGAAGACATCGTCGTCGTGCCCATGCCTTATTTTTATATCCTGCTCAACAAGCCCGCCGATTACGAAACCTCGCACAAACCGCAGCAATACCCCAGCGTTTTCAGCCTTTTCCCCGACCATATGCGCAATATCGACATGCAGGCGGTCGGCAGGCTGGATGCGGATACGACGGGCGTTTTGCTGATTACCAACGACGGGCAGTTCAACCACCGCGTTACCTCGCCGAAACACAAAGTGCCCAAAATCTACCGCGTTACCCTGAAGCATCCTGCCGACGACAGCCTGTGTGAAACGCTGAAAAACGGCGTCCTGCTGCACGACGACAACGAAACCGTCCGCGCAGCCGAAGCCGTTTTGGAAAACCCGACCACCCTGCTGATGACCATTACCGAAGGCAAATATCATCAAGTCAAACGCATGGTCGCCGCCGCCGGCAACCGCGTCGAACACCTTCATCGGGACGAATTTAACGGACGAACGGTAGAAAATTTAGCCTCAGGGGAGTGGAAATTCATCACATTTTGAAAATTTTGAAGTTTTTTCAAAAAAATTTTAACCATTATGGTTTTTTTATTTGTTTAAAAACATGATGATATGATTGTTAAGATGTCATTAACCAAACTTAACGCCATCATTCGTGAACTATTATATAATTCGCGTGTCTGAGTAACACTTGCTTCGAGAGAAGTGAGTAAGTGAGTAAGACGTTTTCCCCGTAATGTGTTTGGCCATCTATACTTTTCCCCTTAGTATAGATGGTTTTTTTTATCTGCGATTTTCTCAATCCCCTTCCCCAGTATCATTTGAACCGTCTCCCTGCATCCTATTGAATTCCTGTTCAGACGACCTTATCATCAACCCATTCCCATTTTTCCCGCAAAAACACCATGCAAAACATCCAAGACTACGTCCGCCGCACCGCGTCCGCTGCCAAGCAGGCTTCCTATGTTGTCGCCGCCGCAGAGACCGCGCAAAAAAACGCCGCGCTCCTGCGCGCCGCCGAACTCATCAAACACCATCAAACCGCCATCCTCGCCGCCAACGCCCAAGATATGGAACAAGCCGCGCAGAAAGGCTTAAACGACGCCCTGCTCGACCGCCTGCGGCTGACCGAAAAAACCATAGACGCCATGTGCGAGGGTTTGCACCAGATTGCCGCCCTGCCCGACCCTGTCGGCGAAATGGACGAATTCCGCACCCGCGAAAACGGCCTGCAAATCGGCAAAATGCGCGTCCCGCTGGGCGTTGTCGGCATCATTTACGAATCCCGCCCCAATGTAACCGTCGACGCCGCTGCCCTCTGCCTCAAGTCCGGCAACGCCTGCGTCCTGCGCGGCGGCAGCGAAGCCTTCAACAGCAATATGGCACTTTCCAAACTGATTACGCAGGCGTTAGTTGAAAACGGCCTGCCCGCAGCGGCCGTCAGCCTGATTGAAAATACCGACCGCGAAAGCGTCGGCGCCATGCTGCAAAGCCCAGAGTTTATCGACGTCGTCATCCCGCGCGGCGGCAAATCGCTGGTTTCCCGCATCGCCGCCGAAGCCCGCGTGCCCGTCATCAAACACCTCGACGGCATCTGCCACGTCTATATCGACCGCGCCGCCGACGCCGAAAAAGCCGTCAACATCGCCTTCAACGCCAAAACCTCGCGCTACGGCACCTGCAACACCATGGAAACCCTGCTCGTCCACCAAAGTCGCGCCGCCGAAATCCTGCCCGTATTGGCGGGAAAATACGCCGCCCGCGACGTCGAGCTGCGCGGCTGCCCGCGTACCCTTTCCATCCTGCCACACATTCAGACGGCCTCCGAAGAAGACTGGGACACCGAATACCTCGCCCCCATCCTCTCCGTCAAAATCGTCGACAGCCTCGAAGAAGCCGTCGCCCACATCAACACCCACAGCAGCCACCACACCGACAGCATCGTAACCGAATCCTACACTGATGCCCGCACCTTCCTGCGCACAGTCGACAGCGCCAGCGTCATGGTCAATGCCTCCACCCGCTTCGCCGACGGCTTCGAGTACGGCCTCGGCGCGGAAATCGGCATTTCCACCGACAAAATCCACGTCCGCGGCCCCGTCGGTCTGCACGGGCTGACTTCGCAGAAATGGATTGTCTTGGGCGACGGGCAGGTACGTTCGTAATCCGTCGCTTTCTTGAGTGATAAAACGGCAAAAGGTCGTCTGAAAAACAGTTTTCAGACGACCTTTTTTACTGCAATGGCAAATCTTGTTGCCTATTATCGGTTTCACGAAAATGCAATATCGTTATACGGCTATCATCAACACAAACTATTCCATTATAATCATTCAAATTTCCATAACGGCTTAACCGTAATCCGATACGACAATTTTGAGCTCGATGTATCCGCGCTCAAAGGTCGTCTGAAACTACTTCAATTCCGATAAATCATCCAAAGGAAACCAGCATAATGTCGGACAACACCGCCCTGAAGGACAAGAAACCGCGCAAGCCGTACCTTATACTGCTTTTTACCGTTTATGCCTTGTGTTACGGCGTTTTACTCGTGTTTCTCACCGTTCAGCTTGCCGTAGCTTCCGGCGGGGTGGCAGCTTTTTTTGCCTCTATGCTCCATTTCGGTATTTTCGGACTGGTGTTCGGCAGTCTGGCTAGTGTGGCTGCAATAATTACCGGTTTACTCTATATGCTTGGCTATATGTTGGTTTGGGGCATACTGACCGGTATGGCGATGACGCAGCTTCGTTTGCGTAGGAACTTGAAGCATATCTTGACCGCCATGCTCATCGGCTTTGTCTGTTCCTACATAAGCACGATATTGTTTGCGCTGTTTTTGTCAAAAGATATAGAGATGCTGTTTAATTTTTATTTCGAAGGATTAACGATATTCAGCCTATTGAATGCGTTTGCCGTTATTCCCTTTGGGCTGGTGTTTTTACCTAGTGAAAGCGGGTATAAACGGGAGCGGGAAATTGCCGTGAAAACCGTGAAGGCGGGCATTCATGCGGGGCAAGTCATTTTTGAACATGCAACTGAAAAAAAAAGGCGTTTTTTCTTACCGCTGGTGGATTCCGCTTGCTTTTGCTTTGGCAGGTACGCCGATTTTTCTGACTTGCGCCTTCCTGATGCAGCCGGACTCCGCCTTCCCCGACACACAAGCTTGGAGCGCACACTTTATCCCGATGACTTTCTTTGGCTTTGCCGCCATGGTGGCAAGCGGTTTGACGGCAATGCTGATGCGTCTGCGTAAAGACCAAAAAGGCATTTTGAGCGGCCTTGCCCTATCGTCTGCCTACTTCGGCGTTATGGTTTATCTGCCGCCCATCAAGAATCCCAATTTGAATCCCTACGCCCATTTGCTCAACCCGTATTGGCTGCTGGCGGCTTGGCTGATATCGGTCGGCGTCTGCATTTGGTTGTCGTTTAAGAAAGTAGATGGCGGCAATAGCTCATAAAACTGATGAGGGGTCGTCTGAAATGCCTTTCAGACGACCCCTTTGCCCATTTTATCGCCGCCATCTTTCTTGTCCAAATATAGTGGATTAAATTTAAATCAGGACAAGGCGACGAAGCTGCAGACAGTA
>JVVZ01000236.1:0-7307 GCA_001062585.1 Neisseria meningitidis | reverse complement strand
ACTGTCTGCGGCTTCGTCGCCTTGTCCTGATTTAAATTTAATCCACTATACCTTCCCTCATTTTCCATCTTCACACTCTATTTAAATTTCTCAACAAAATGACACACCCAAATTCCCCGCAATCCGAATTTTTACGCGGCATCAAAGAATGTTCGCCCATGCTTATCGGGCTTTTGCCGTGGGCGCTGATACTCGGCGTACAAGGTGGACAGAAAGGGATGAGTTGGCTGGAAATGCTGATGATGACGGGCATGAACTTTGCCGGCGGCTCGGAATTTGCAGCGGTCAACTTGTGGACAAACCCGCTGCCGATACTGATCATCGCTACCGTTACCTTCATGATTAATTCGCGCCATATTCTGATGGGGGCAGCAATCGCGCCTTATATGCGGGATATGCCGCTGAAAAAAGCCATGCCCGCGCTGTTTTTTATGTGCGACGAAAGTTGGGCGCTGGCGTTTGCAGAAATCCAAAAGCGCAAGGCGATGGGGCTGTCGGCGTTCAATATGCCTTATTACGCGGGCGTGTGCTTTATCCTTTATACCACTTGGATCGGCTTTGCGGCGTTTGGCGCGGCGGTCGGGCCGATGTTCGGCGATGTAGCGGCATGGGGCTTCGGCATGGCGTTTCCCGCCGTGTTTTTGGTGCTGCTACGGGGTATGTGGAAAAGCTTTAAGGCGGCACGCCCGTGGTTTGTCAGCCTGATTGTGGCGGGCGGGACTTATTTGTCGGTGGACGGGCATTGGTATGTGCCGATGGGTGCGATTTCCGGCCTGCTTGCCGCCTATCTTTGGGGTGAGAAGGAATGAAGGATTTGCTCTCTTGGCAGTCGTTTCTGCTGTTTGCCAGTATGCTGGCGGTAACGTATTCCACCCGCCTTATCGGTTTTTTCGCCTTGCGCAACCGCACTTTAAGCCGCCGCGCACAAATCGTGATGGAAGCCGCGCCGGGTTGCGTGTTGATTTCCGTCATCGCGCCTTATTTCGTGTCCGACAAGCCGCACGATTTGATTGCCATTGCGCTGACCGTGCTTGCCGCAAGCAGGTTTTCCATGTTGGTTACCGTGTTGATCGGCGTGGGCAGTTCGGGGTTGTTGGGGTATTTGATGCGCTAGGCGGCTGCATTTGAGTGAAACCGGTTACACCTGCTTTCAGACGACCTTATCTTGTTATAATGTCGTCTGAAATTTTTTATAAAGCAAAATCATGGCAAACCAAAGACTCATCTACGGCTTCCACGCCGTCAACGCCCGCCTGTGGCAAAACCCGAAATCGATTACCGAACTCTATGTTCAAGAAGGCAAAAACGATGCCCGCACGCGCGACGTGTTGGAGAAAGCGGCAAACGAAAACGTGCGCGTACACTTCGCCGACGCCGACCGCCTCAACGCCATCAGCAAAGGCGCGCGGCATCAGGGCGTGGTCGGGTTTATCGACGCTTCCAAAAACCACGTCCACCTCGAAGACGTATTGGAAAACCTGAGCGAACCGCCGCTGTTGCTGATACTCGACGGCATCACCGACCCGCACAATCTCGGCGCGTGCCTGCGTACCGCCGACGCAATGGGCGTACACGCCGTCATCGCGCCGAAAGACAAAAGCGCGGGGCTGAACGCCACCGTCAGCAAAGTCGCCTGCGGCGCGGCGGAAACTGTCCCCTACATCACCGTAACCAACCTCGCCCGCACCCTGCGCGAGCTGAAAGAATACGGCATCTGGATCATCGGCACCGACATGGGCGGCGATTCCGACCTCTACCATTGCGACCTGCCCGACAGCGCGGCATGGGTGATGGGCAACGAAGGCGAAGGCATGCGCCGCCTGACGCGCGAACATTGCGACATGCTGGTGTCGATACCCATGTTCGGCACGGTCGAAAGCATGAACGTCTCCGTCAGCGCGGGAATGGTGTTGAGCGAAACGCGCCGGCAAAGAGTGTTGAAAGCAGAAAAATAGGGCTTAGGTTTGTGAATAAAAAACGTCGTCTGAAAACCGAATTTCCGGTTTTCAGACGACGTTTTACTTAGAGGCTATTCTGTTTATCCGACCATTTCATCGACTTTGCGTTGATAGCTTTTCAACAGCTCCGCCGAGTGGGCGAAGCGTTCGGCTTCGTCGTCTGAAAGTTGCAGGTCGATGATGCGGACTGCGCCTTGGCGGTTGACGACGGTCGGTACGCCGATATACACGCCGTTTTGTCCGAACTCGCCTTCAAGCAGGGTGGAGACGGGCAGCACGACGCCTTGATTGTGCAGGATGGCGTTGGAGATGCGGCTCAAGCCCATGCCGATGCCGTGGCTGGTTGAGCCTTTGGCGGCGATGACTTCGTAGGCGGCATTGCGCACGGTGGTATAAATTTTGTCCATACGCGCCTGCCCGTCTTCTGATTGTTCCAACATCTTCTGAACCGACATACCCGCGATGTTGGCGGTACTCCAAAGCGCGATGATGCTGTCTCCGTGTTCGCCGATCATCATGGCATCGACGCTCCAAGGCGCGACGTCGAACTCGTTGCCCAGACAAACGCGGAAACGGGCGGAGTCAAGGATAGTGCCCGAACCGATAACACGCTCTTTGGGCAAACCTGAAAAGCGCAGGACGGCATAAGACAGTACGTCCACGGGATTGGAGGCAACCAAGAAGATGCCGTCAAAGCCCGAAGCCATGACTTTCGAAACGATGTCGCGGAAGATGCGCAGGTTTTTGTCGATTAAGTCCAAACGTGTTTCGCCGGGAGCCTGCGCCGCGCCCGCGCAAATACACACGATGTCCGCATCCGAACAATCATCGTAATCGCCGACGTAAATACGCGCGGGCGAGGCGGCATAAGGCATTCCGTGGCGGAAGTCGCGCGCTTCGCCTTCCGCGCGCGTGCGGTTGATGTCGATTAAAACCATATCGTCGCACAAGGCTTGGTTGAGCATGGAATAGGCATAGCTGACGCCGACCGCGCCCAAGCCCACAACGACCACTTTATTACCAACTTTTTTCATGTTTGTTCCTGTTTGTTTGTGAATAGGAATTATTAATAACACTTGGACAGAGCGGCGTCAAATTTCAGACGACCGAGGTTTTGAAATGCTCAAAAATGGGCGGGAAACGGCGTGCAAAACGACCTCATCCAAAACGGGCGCAGCATTTGTTGATAAAAAGCAGGCGTGATGTTGGAAATGAACCGGTATATGACGCAAAATGGACTTGATTGGTTAAGGCAGACAGCACAATCCCAAATTGTCGGTGTGGAAAGTATTGCTGAAAACTTTGTAGGAGAACGGCAAAGCCGGGTCAAGCACAGACGAGGCTTGATGGGGCAAACGGTTGAATATTGGCAAAAGAGATTGATTAAAACGGTCTCTTAGGACAAGAGGTCGTCTGAAACTCAACTTTCAGACGACCTTTTGATTTTACTTTTTTAGCAAAGCCAAAGAATACTTTATCATTTCCTATTGAGAAATTATGTTGTTCATAAATTGAGATTTATTGCTTAATCATTTATCCGTACAATCCGCCTCATCAAATATTTTAAGGAGGCAATGATGAAAAAAATGCCTGTATTGTTTGTCGGGCATGGCAGTCCGATGAATGTGTTGGATAAGGAAAATCCGTTCAACCAAAATCTCAGCCTGATTACGCAAAAATTTGCCAAACCCAAAGCGATTTTGATGATTTCGGCGCATTGGTACAGCAGCCGTTTGCAGGTTACATCGGGCGAACATCCTGAAATGATTTACGATTTTTACGGATTTCCTGAAGAGCTGAGCCAAGTGCAGTATCCTGCGCCCGGTTCGCCCGAATTGGCGGAGCAGGTGCGGTCGTTATTGCAGCCGGAGAATGTCGGGCTGAATCCGACACGCGGTTTTGATCACGGCGCGTGGGCGGTGCTGAAATTTCTGTATCCCGATGCCGATATTCCTGTGATACAACTCAGCCTTAACCGTTCGCAATCGGCGGAATGGCATTTCAATTTGGCGAAAAAATTATCCGCCTTGCGCGAACAGGGTGTGTTGATTATCGGCAGCGGCAATATTATTCATAATCTGAGCGTGATGAGCAGGGCGCATATCAATCAAATCGGCGCGGGTTATGATTGGGCGTTTGCGTTCCGCGAAGCGGTCAATCAGGTGATTGTCGAGCGGGATGACGATACTTTGATTCATTACGAACGGCTGGGCGAAAAGGCGATGCTCTCCGTGCCGACGCCGGAACATTATCTGCCTTTTCTTTGCATCATGGCATTGCGCGAACCGGATGATTCCATTACGTTTTTTAACGACAACCTTGTCGCTGGTTCACTCAGTATGACTTCGCTTTTAGTGGGGTAAAAGAAAAAATATGGCAACGCTATTTCGGTCAGGTTATGATTTAATACAGCATATTTGATTGAAAATGCTAGGTTTATTGACGCGGGCTGTTTTTTGTTTTTCAGTCAAAGAAACCAGTGCATCAGTTGGTTAAAAGGTCGTCTGAAAACCTGATTGGGCGTTTTCAGACGACCTTTGCTTTGCCGGTAAAGATTCGGGCTGCTTACGGACGGTTGGCTGCGATATGGTAGCGCGTTTCAAATGCGGCTTCTTCTCCCGCGTCCAGTTTGATTAACCCTAAGCCGTTGTTGAAGCAGTCGGGTGCGCCGCTGAGGTTTTCGATGGCGATGGTGTCGCGGGTCGATGGGGTGAAGATTTGCAGGTAGGGATAGGATGCGTCGGGGTAAATGCTCAGGGTCAGCCCGTTGCCTGAAAGCGTGCAGGCGGCGGGTTTGCTGCGTGCCAAGACAAAGCTGTTGTCCAATTCGATGCCTGCCAAGCTTGAGGTCGTCTGAAAACGGGTGTCGTCAATCATGCTGCCATCGGGAACCAAATCGGCATCGAAGCCCAAGCGTTTGCTGCTGTCGATTTCCAGCGACCAATCGTCGGTTTTGCCGCCGAGTGTGAAATAGGGGTGCCAGCCGTCTGCGAGCGGCATGGCGGTTGCGCCTTGGTTGCGGACGGTGGAGCGGATGCTTAAACCGTCTGCGCTGAGGCGGTAGCGGACAGTCAGGCTGAAGGGGAAGGGATAGCCGCTGTCGTCTTGTGCGTAATCTGCGCGGATTTCGACTTCGGCGGATGGGTCGTCGGCATGGCTGTTGACGAGGGTAAACTCGCGGTCATACATCAAACCGTGTGCCGCGTGTTCGGCGAGTTTGAATTTGCCGCACTGATACGCTTTGCCGTCAAAGCTGTATTTGCCGTGGCGCAGGCGGCAGGCGTAAGGGCTGAGCTTGCCGCTGCGGAACCATTCGGTCAGGCTCTCGCGGGCGTGTTGCGGGGTGTCGTAGGCTTTGACGATGTTGAACCATGTGCCGTCGGGGCGGCGGATTTCGTAGCGGTTGAGCAGCCCGCCGTAAAGATAAATTTCCGCACGCAAATCGGCGGAAGCGAGCAGCAGGCGGTCGTTGTCGGTTTTGAGTGTGAACATGAAGCGGCTCCTGATGGTGGTTGAGGCTGGGTGTATAAAAGGTCGTCTGAAAAGTTTTCAGACGACCTTTTGAGATTTTACTCTTTAACTAAAGGACCTGATGTTCCTCCGTGTCCGGCGGCGGTGCGCACCAGTTGGAGAAATTCGGATTTCAGGCCGAACGGATCATCGCCTTGGACTTTTTGTGCCATGTTTTCGATGTCGCCCCAGCTTAGTTTGCCGTTGTATTCGCCGCCGCGCAAGGCTTGGGCGTAGGAGGCGGCGGCAAGGGCGAGCAGGGTGTCTTTGTCGGCTTGGTCAAGCGGTTTGCTGCCGACGGGGACGGCTTGTTGCATCAGTTGGCTGTCTTTTTGTCCGGGCAGTTTGTAGCGCACTTTGACAAAGGCGTATTCGTTTTTGCTGCCTTTAGCGGCTGGGGCTTTTTGATAGCGCGATTCTTCAAGCCAGCCTTGTTTGCCCTGCGGGATGATTTCATAGAGGGCGGTCACGCTGTGGCCTGCGCCGATGTCGCCCGCATCTACTTTGTCGTTGTTGAAATCTTCATTGCGCAGGGTGCGGTTGGTATAGCCGACCAAGCGGTATTCTTTGACGGTGGCAGGGTTGAATTCGACTTGGATTTTGACATCCTGCGCTACGGTGGCGAGTGTGGAGGTCAGCTGCTGTTGCAGGACTTTTTTCGCTTCTTTTTCGTTGTCGATGTAGCTGTAATTGCCGTCGCCCGCATCGGCGATTTGTTCCATCATGTCTTCGTTGTAGTTGCCCATGCCGAAGCCCAAGGTACTGAGCGAAACGCCGCTTTTACGTTTTTCGGCAACCATGGATTTGAGGGTTTCGGTGTCGGATACGCCGACGTTAAAGTCGCCATCGGTCGCCAGTAGGATGCGGTTGATGCCGTTGGGTACGAAGGCTTTTTGCGCTTGCTCATAAGCCATTTGCAGTGCGGATTCGCCGTCTGTCGCGCCGCCTGCACGCAGTTTGTCGATGGCGTTCAGGATTGTTTCTTTATCTGCACCTGAGGTGGGCGGAAGCACTAGATCCTCGCCTGACGCATAGGTAATCAGGGTCACTTTGTCTTGCGGGCGCAGTTGTCGGGTCAGGATGCGTAGGGTTTCTTGAACCAGCGGCAGTTTGTTTTCCTCATCCATACTGCCGGATACGTCCACAAGGAAAACGAGGTTGGCAGGTGGTAGGTCTTTCTTCGCGGTGTCTTGAGCCTGTATGCCGATTTTGATGAGTTTGGCTTCCGGTTGCCATGGAGAATCAATGGTTTCAGTGTGAACGGCAAATGGACGGTCGTCGGTAGGAAGAGGGTAGTTGTAGGGGAAATAATTGACGATTTCTTCGATCCGAACAGCATCTTTGGGCGGCTGTTGGCCGCTGGTCAGGAATCGGCGGACGTTGGCGTAGCTTCCGGTATCGACATCGATACTGAATGTGGATACAGGCTCTTGGGCAACGGATTTGACCGGTTGGTCGGGTTGGTCTTGGTAGCGTTCGGTGTTTTCTGCAAGAGGCAGATTTTCTTCAGTAACGGCGGCAGTAGACAGTGCTGCGTTGGGTGGACTCTGAAGACTTTCAGGTGAAGAACTTGAGTGTTCGAGTGGACCGGAACACGCGGTCAAAGCTGCTAACGTGAGTATGGAAACGGTTTTTAGAAAAAAACGGGGCATGATTCAAGCTCCATAGAAATATCACATGCTGATTGTTAAAAGTATTGATAGCAGTGTATTGGCAGATTCAACGATAGCGCAGGGTCACTTTTTATTTGGATTTTATAGTGGATTAACTTTAAACCAGTACGGTGTTGCCTCGCCTTGCCGTACTATCTGTACTGTCTGCGGCTTCGTCGCCTTGTCC
>JVVZ01000235.1:0-16401 GCA_001062585.1 Neisseria meningitidis | reverse complement strand
TTTGAGCTAAGGCGAGGCAACGCCGTACTGGTTTAAAGTTAATCCACTATACCTGCCATGTTAAGCTTGCAGTAACGCCCAACACTCTTTCAGACGACCTAAACCTTATGCGCCACCTTATCCCCCTCTTCTTCCTATCATTTCCGTTAGCAGCCTATGCAGGCGGTGATTTTTCAAAAGCCCAAGTCCTCAGTATTGTAGGCAGCCACGGTTACTATCGAATTTCCGTCCGCCAAATAGAACGCCCAATTTATAACGATGGATGTACGACATACAATATCCGTATTACTCCTCCTAGAAAAACCTTTTGGGATCTGCTTGGTCTGGGACGAGCTGACGACCATCCCACCGCCGAACAAACACAAGCTGCTGCCGCAGTATTGAAACAGTATGCTGCCAATCAGCACCCGCTAGAAATCGGCTATTTAGGTGGCGGACTGTATCCTGATCCTCAGCAAAAATGCCTTTATCACGGTACTGGGATGAGGTTTGATGCACCGGACTATTTAGCCGTACGTCAAGACGGACGCATGGATCTATATCCTTATCTGACCAAACCATAAGTCCATCCCCGCCACAAAGCAAAAGGTCGTCTGAAAACGGGCGCAGTCAGTTTCTGCAGAGCTAAAACGAACTCAGTGAATCTTGAGAACAGTTTTTTCAGACGACCTTTCCCTCGAGCGACCATACCAGCCAATTGAAATAGAGTCTGCTCCCACCCCAACCCGCCAGCACCAATCCTCATCTACTGCCCGATATCGCCCCACTCCAAACCGAATTTCTGCAAATATTTGCGCAGCCTGTCGCTGTCATTGGTTTTGGCACGGCTGTTTCGGGAAACATGAAACAATGCCCTTCCCGCCTGCGCCATGTTTTGGTGTTTGCGGCATTCGTCAATCACGTTCTGCAATTGCAAGCGGTCAAACAAATCCAAATTTTCCCAATCGATTTTGTCGGGGTAGTTATCCGCCTTTTCAGACGACCCCTTGTGTAAAAGGTCGTCTGAATCCGCCTCCTCAGCCCACAACCATTTGAGCCGCTCAATTTCTGCCGCTACTTGTTCCGTCTGTATCCTGCCCTGCGGGGCAAGTGTGGCAAGACGCATGATGCTGGCGGCAAGGTCGCGGAAATTGCCGCGCCATCGGGCTTCGTTTGAATGGGCGAAGGCAAGGTAGGCAGACAGGGCTTCTTTATTGAAACGGGTGGCGCGGCCGAGTTCCTGCGAGGCGAGCGCGAGCTGGTGTTCGATGTTCGGCTCGATGTCTTCGCGGCGGTCGGCGAGCGCGGGCAGCGGGTAGTTCCAGATATTGATGCGGGCAAACAGGTCTTCGCGGAAGCGTCCGGCGCGGATTTCCCGCCGCAGGTCGCGGTTGGTACCGGCGATAAGCTGGAAGCTGCTTTGCACTTCCTTGTCGCTGCCGACGGGATAAAAATGTTTTTCTTCAATGGCTTTAAGCAACATGGCCTGTTCGTCCAAGCCCAATTCGCCGATCTCGTCCAAAAACAGCACGCCGCCGTCGGCAGTTTTCAAGTAGCCTTCGCGCTTTTCCGCCGCGCCGGTGAACGCGCCTTTTTTGTGTCCGAACAGGGCGGAAGCCGCACCGTCGCCGCGCAAGGTGGCGCAGTTCACATCGACAAACTCACCTTTAATCAGGTGACGCGCTTTTTTCAATTCGAAAATCCTGCGCGCCAGCATCGATTTGCCCGCGCCGGTAGGGCCGGAGAGCAGAATCGGTGACGGGGAATGGAGAGCGACTTGTTCGATTTCCGCAATCATGCGGTTGAAGGCGGCGTTTTGGGTGGAGATGCCGCTTTTCAGGTAGCGCACCGCATCATCGCGCACAGCGGCAAGGCGTTCGGCAAGCACATCGTAACGCGCCAAATCCAAATCGATGATTTCATAACCGCCGATATCGCCTTTCCCCATGCTGCGCCTTTGGTTTTTCGGCGGCGCAGTCTGCAACAGCACGCCGGGGATTTGGCGCGATTCCACCAATAAAAACAGGCAGATTTGCGCGACGTGCGTACCCGTGGTGATGTGGGTGAGATAAGTTTCTTCTTCAGTATCAAATGTATAGCCCGCCGCCCAATCGTGCAGTTTGGTGTAAACCTCAGAAAAATCCCACGGGTTTTCCAGCTCCATAGGCACGAGATTGACGGCGGTGTGCGGCGACACCTGCTGAATATCGGCTTTTACATGATCCGCCAGATCGCGGTATTTCTCCGAATAAAACAGCTCTATACGGTCAAGATGAAAATCCTGACGCTGATTCATGGCGACATTCGGCCGCCACTTCTGCCAACGCCCTTGACCGAAACCGCTGTCCAATACCGTACCGAGAAAGCTGACGGCGACTTGTTTTTTGTTACTCATCTTTTATTCCGTTTATTCCGTTTGAGTCTCAGACAGCCTTGTATTCAAGCTGCCTTCTTCATGTTTGAGATAGCCTGAAAAACTCTTTTTACTCAGGCGGTATCACTAACATAGGAATAACAAGCGTCCATTTTTCCAGCTTTTTAGTGCCGATTTTTTCTGGGATACGTTGGCGAAATGATTCTCCGACTTCGTCTAAATAACGTACTCTGAAAGTGTTGGCATAGGCGGTAGTTTTTGTCGGCAACGGTGGTAATTTGACGGTACGGGCAACTTCAATATCATCAGAAAGGAAAATATATCTGCCATCCTCCGTCCGCTTCATTTCCAGTGGGTCGTCTTTTTTCAGCTTCGCAGCAGCAAACAGACGTTGTTTCACAGTTTCGACATTGTTGTGACAGACAATGAAGTCGATATCCAAATCACTTTTGCTATCGGTTTCTCCCTCGACTGCCGTGTTTCGATAAGCTGCCAAACGTCTGTATTCGGTATTCAACTCAGGTAATTCGGTAAAGATTTGAGCCACGTTTTCAATATCATCAGGTAGCTTTGTCATCCAAGGATGCTCTGGAGTAGTTTGCAGTAGGGTCAGTGTTTCTATGGCACGAGTCATAGCGACGTAATAAAGCCTCTGTTCGGCTTCGTCAACTCCCTGCCAACCGCCGTCTAAAATGAAGACGTGCTTAAACTCCAACCCTTTGACTGCGTGCGCCGTGCCTAGAAATATACCTTCCGAACGGGTTTCATGTTCATCACCTACATATTCGTAGAGCCAGCTTTTCAGAAAGGCAGACGAATATCGGTTAACAGTGCCACTACCGTTTTCAGACGACCCGTTGTCTTCTATGGGCGACGCTTGGATTTCTGCCTCACGACTCTCTGCAAAGTTATCCGACTTTTCAGGTAGCTTCTCATCTTGCAGTGGATATTCGTTTAAGAAATCAGTTTGTAATTGCCTAAACCAAACGCACCAACTGCCACCGCTTTTTTTCACTTGTTCACTAATAAGTTCTGCAAAAGCTTGTGATGTAAAGCCTTCGGTTTGTTTTTCCACGCCATCAATCAGGCGGACAAACTCACGGGTGTGGCGCAATTTGATTTTGCTGCTTTTGTCGGCACTCAAAAAATAAGGTATGCCGTTTTGTTCACACCATGCCTGCAGAGGTTTGAGACTGGCATTATGACGGGATAAAACTGCAATCTCATTCCATGCGACTTCGCTCAAGGTTTTCAGACGACCTATTTCGGTGATAACAGCTTGTGCCTGTATGTTGCTGCTGCTACCGAACGGCAGGCTGATGTGGCGCACACGCCCCTGCCTTTCGCTGTCTGTTGCAGCCCGTACACCACCGTTGGGCTGTGTTTGACGTTCAGGGTTGATAACAATCGGATGCAGCGTTTTCAGACGACCTGTCATGCCGTTTATTACGCTGTTAGCAGCGCTGATGATGTATTGTGTACTGCGGTAGTTGTAGGTCAAATAGTCGGGTTGGGCAACGTCGTAGTCTTTTTGGAAACGGTGTATGTACTCGTTGCTCGTGCCATTGAAGGCGTAGATGTTTTGGTCATCGTCACCGACCGCCAGAATCGTCAGCTTGTCTTCTTCAGCCCGCTTCCTACCCGCAAGCGCAGAAACGAGCCGGTAGTGTTCTTCGCTGATGTCTTGGTATTCATCTACCAGAATATAGCGGAAACCTGCCATGATACGTTCGCGTGTCTCGTCGCTACCATCATCGTTTTCAAGGTCGTCTGAAAGCATAGCGGCAGCCTGCCTGCACCATTCTTTAAACTGACTTTTGCCATATTCACGGTTATTGCCATCGAAACGCACCCCCAAAAGCCGCATTGCCATACCGTCATAAGTCATGACCGTAACGGCAGCAGCAAGAGGACCGACCAGTCCGAATAGGCGGCGCTTGACCTCCTGCGCCGCCAAACGGTTGAAAGTCAATACAATGATGGCGGATGCGGGAACATGTTGCACCCGTAAAAGGTAAGCAACACGGTGCACAATAACTCGCGTTTTGCCTGAACCCGGTCCGGCAAGAATAAGACGGTTACTGCTGCTTTGGTCGGTAACAACGGCTTTCTGCATCTCATTCAGCCCATCTGTAATTTCGCGCAGAGTTTGTGGCGATGCAGGCTCGTCCAATTCTTTCAGACGACCTTTAAACCATTTATTTTTAAAATTCTTTTCTTCCAAGCCAAAGTAATCACGCACCAAATTCAATCCTTCGGCAAGGTTTTTCAATGCACGAAGGGCGTATTCCTGCATCACATGGATTTGAAAACGTTTTTCGCTGTAAAAAACAGAAAGTGGTTTATAGTCCTCCACAAGATATTGGCGTTTAGCTGAGAGTGCTTCAGGATTAGGGATAATAGTCATGGCATGTCTTAGAATGGTCATGCCGTGGTTGAGTTTGATCACACCTTGTTTGTGCATAAACAGCAAAGCCTGCTTGAGCAGAAGCTCACGACGGTCGGCGGGGATTTGCACCGACAATACCAAATCGTCGGCAATCTGTTGTACCAATTCACCCATGCGGGTTTCCACCATTACGTCTTTTTGACGCACTCCGTTGGTTTTTGCCATCAAGAATGGTAAGAGGCACAGGTTGATATTACGGCGCAGCTCTGCGTTGTTTTGCACGCTTTCCCAACTGTCGCTCTTAGAATTCTTGAAACGCACTTTCAAAAGGTTGTTGCCAACATCGCGGATTTGAAAACTTCCACTGCTGTTTGTCTGCTGTGCCGCCTTATCATCGGCGAGCGACTGCATCAAAAGTTTGATTTCAGCCGGATTGGTTTCTAAACCCGCTTCATGCATTTGGTGGCAGACAGCGCTCAACGAGAGATTTTGCCAAATACCTTGGTCTGCTTCCGGAATTTCGTTTTTTAAAATCTGCCAAAGTTTCTCTTCCCAAGCGATAACTTGCGCCAGACGTTTATCAGCAGGCTTTTTGTTATCAGTACGCAAAATAACGGTCATGTGTGTATCGTTGGTAAGAATGTCCAATTCTTCCAGTTTTTTTAGATGACCGCGCAATTCAGTGAAACTGCATGCTGTTGCCTGCATCAAATCGTCGGTACTCAAAGGCGCATCTTCTGGCGCTTGAAACACGATTTCGACAATAGTTTGGTAAATTTCCGAGATACGCTTGCTGAACTTGTTTTTTTCAATAATCGCCAGCGCCTCATCTAGATTCAGACGACCTGAACGTGCGGGGAAAATACGGGTTTGATTTTCCTTACGCTCCAATAAGTCTGCGCGTTCCAGCCATGCCAGCACGGTTTTGACTTTGGTATCTGCCTGTCTATCATCGCTGTCAAAACTCATGTGCTCCTCGGTGTCGCGCAAAATTTCGCCACCTGTTGCCACGATTTCACCGCAATGGTCTTTGCCGTATGCCGCCTGATTCAGCCAACCGACTTTCTTCCACACGGATTTCAAATCGCGCAATTCGATTTGCGACATTTTGCTGATGGAAAACTGCGTATCCACGTCTTTTCCGTCATAAAGCAACACGCATTTTGCATCTTCCTGATCCCTTCCTGCCCTACCTGCTTCCTGCAAATAATTCTCCAGCGAACCGGTAATCTCGGCATGAATCACTAGGCGCACATCAGATTTGTCCACCCCCATACCAAAGGCGTTGGTGGCGACAATAACGCGCAAACTACCGCCAATAAACTGGTTTTGAATATCGGCTTTTTCGTTGTTGCCTAAACCGGCGTGGAAATGCTCACATGCCCAGCCTTGTTCTTTCAGATAATTCGAATAGGTTTCCGCACTTTTACGCCGTCCGACAAATACCACGGCTCCACCGCTTTGATGATCAAGCTCACGATGCAACAGCTCGTTGATTTTTTGTTTTTTGAGGTCGTCTGAAATTTCCTGCACATCGTAAAACAGATTGTCGCGCGCGTTGTCACCGATAAATTGGCGAAACTCAATACCCATTTCCTCTCGAAAATGGTGGGTAATATCAGCAAGGACGTCGGGCTTGGCGGTAGCAGTGAAACAACTGACCGGCGCAACCGCACCACTATTTTTGCTGTATTCAGCAATAAATTTGACTGCATATAGATAATCAGGACGGAAATCGTGCCCCCATTTAGACAAGCAATGCGCCTCATCAAATACCCAGCCGTTGATTTGACGCTGTGAAATAGCAGTAATGAAACTTCTGTTGCGGAATTGCTCAGGTGCGACGAACAAGATGCCGATATCGCCCAACGCGGTTTTGTCTAAAATTTGGGCACGTTCAACCACCTCAACCAAGCCGTTAAGCATAGCAGCGCAGGTAGCACCTTTTTTCTCCAAACCGTCCAATTGATCTTTCATCAGCGATTGCAAAGGTGAAACAACTATTGTCAAGCCTCCGTTGCGGTAGTAGCGGTTGAGCGCTGGCAACTGGTAACACAAGGATTTGCCGCCGCCCGTAGGCAACACCGCCAGCGTGTGCAATCCCTTCATACTGGATTGCACCACCGCACGTTGTCCACCATCAAATCCCTTTACATCGCGGAAAGTAGGCAGTTTGAAATAACGCTGCAACTGTACATCTGGATTGAGCGTATCCTGACAATAACGACATTCCGTACTGCCACAATCATAATCACGCAACTCGGCAATCAACCGAGCCGTCTCGGGAAATTGATGCCGCACCCACGGTGCCAGTACAGAATTCCCACCAGAAACTTTTAACCACGACAAAGCGTAGCCGAGGGAGGGATATATATCAGGATTATGGATATCAGTTTTCATCAACTCCGTAAAACGAGTGCGGCAAACTTTCAGACGACCTTGGTCATCGTTGTCCTGCATCATCAGCCAAATGGTGCTGATCAGCCGCTTGACATCAGGGCATACGACGCGTTCGGGAATGGTAATGCAATCTAAAATCTGGTATGGCAGAGGCATGTCGGACAAGGTCGCCCACAACTCAAACTCTTCGGGACTTTCTGCCTTGATTTTGCCGAACGCCGTGCATTGGTCTTGGAAAAGTTGCCAGCATGCGTGGCAGTCGGCAAGCGGGGAATTAATTTCAGAAGAGATGATCTTATGGTTTTTGATCAAGCGATGATACGGATTTTGCGGAAATGCCAAAGGCGAGAGCCGCAGCGTATCGATAACAGGCAATTTAAGCCATGCAGCTTCAGGCATTGCAGCCTTCAAATATTTCAAATCGTGTTCGAGAAAGTTATGCCCCATCAGCCACTTCAATCCATCAGTCATATGCGCCATTTCAACCAAGGCAGCATGAAAACCCTTTTCTCCACGAAAAGCTTTTTCAAAAAATAAACCAGAGTCGGGGCGGAATGCACCGATTTTGAACGGCTTGTCGGTTTTCGGATCAACTTCCAAATCAATGATGAGAACAGCAGGGATGTGTACTTTTGTAGGAGTATTCATTTTCAGACGACCTCTAAACGATTCTTTCCAAGACAAATGCGCCGTAATCATCGCCTAAAGGCAGCTCGAAATCAGTATGTAAGATTTGGCGTTCCACCTGCACGTTTTCGCCGGTTTGCGGGTTGAAGCCCTCTTTCAAGGCCGTCTGAAAATACACGCCGAAGCCGCGCTTCTGCCATGCGGGCAATTCGTTGAAATTAATGTTATTTTCAAACAGCAAATCGTGTTTTTGAGCGCGTGTCAGCCCGCTGACGGCGTCCGTGGCGCGGGATACGCTTTCGCCTTTTTTGCGTAGCATCCAATAGCAGTGGGCGTTGAGCGCGTTGCGGTGCGCGTCTTCATGCCGCCAACGGAAATAATCGACCACCAGTTTTTCGTTCGGTAAAACGCAAACCCGTGCATCAAAAGCGGCAGGTTGCTCGTGCGCTACCGAAAAGGCAGCGCTGGCTTCGCCCGCCAATACCGAAATAATTTTGCGCGTTTTGCGTTTGAACGTATCGTCGTCGCGGCGCAACAGCAGCGAAATTTCATCGCTTTCGGAATAGCCATACGCCACATTAAAGCCGCACTGCATCAAATGCTGGACGGTGTGTGCCATCAGGTCGCGGAAGCGGATATCGAACGGGGCTTCAAACTGCCAAATTTCCTTAGTCAACCGCGTAAAGCCGCGCCCGTCCAAGCGCACTACGATGAAATTTTCCTGCGGCACGCAGAAATCGTAAGCGGTTTCGTATTGCCGCAGGCGTTTGTCCAAATCATCGAATCGCATCACATCTCCTTAAATATCTAATTTTCTATAAATCTATCTATAAATATATTTTACAGCATTCTACTCTTTTTGCCGCAAAAGACCACATCAAAATATATTTTCTTTTTATTCAATAAATTAAAAATTAATTTTAAAATTTTTTTATCGTTGGCACGCTGTTGGCTATGTTGTAAATGTAACGATGCAGCAGATGCTGCGGAAAATACAGTTCTACAGGAAAGAATTTTCCGTAAATTTTTAGCTGTTGTGCCATTACAGGGCGAATGCCAACAAGACTACAGTGGTTCTGCAGGTTCGATTCCTGACTCGCCTAATAGGCGTTGACGTCTTGTTTCTCTAGTCGCACACCTTTTCTGATTCAGCAGGCAAATGCCAGCCTTATTTCCCCGAATGGTTGATGGCTTGCTGTATCGCTTGATCACTCAAGGCCGTCTGAAACTTTTCAGACGACCTACGATGAAAACCGTTTTAGGTGCATTCGGCAAATGCCGGAGGAATTACAGCCTGCCAACGCTCGAGGTCGCGGGTTCGAATCCCGCCTCTGCCGCCAACTATGGCAGAGTAGCTCAGAGGATAGAGCGCGTAAAAATTTCTCTACTTCTTGTTGCCAGATGTACCACCCCTTACGGGCGGATGCCGGCAGGATTACAGATCGGTTATTGCGGGTTCGATTCCCGCCGCCGGAAACGGCGTAAATCCTGCCAATCTAGCCGCCCACCTTTTTCGCAGTATGGCAGACAAATGCCTTGGGAACTACATCCGTCGCAGGTTCGAGTCCTGCCCCGCCTTCGGCGGGTAGCTCAGTCGGTTAGAGCAATAAGGCGTTTCCAAAAAACTCGTTGTTTGCCGTACTGCCCCTTATCAATACTTTCAGACGACCTGAAGGAGACATAGCCATGACCGAACCATTTCATATCGCCTATCAACTGCACGATGCAGGCTGGGCAAGCGTTACCGTGAAATATGGCGAAGAGAACTATCAACAGGCTGTTTCCTATCTGCATGATTCGCTGAAAGATTTATGTGATTTAGCAATTGCCCTGCAAAGCGGCGGCAGCATCACTGAGGCGAAAGTCCTGTTTTTAGACGAACCTGGCGAACTGGCCTTACTGGTATCTGCAGCCGAACAAAGCAACGAAGCCGAAGTGAGGCTGATTTATTCAGACGACTGGTTTTTCAGTTTCAACTTCAATCGCAGTCCACAACAAACCTTATGGCACGGCAAAGTGGCCCGGTATGAATTGGCGGAAAACATCCGTCTGATTTTAGAAGATATTTATCTGAATATCGGCGAAAAAGAATATTTGGAAAGATGGGTAGAACATCCTTTTCCGAAAGAAGGCTACCTAAAACTAAGCCGACTTTAAGGAATAGATATGAACACTTGGCTAATCATCGGCGTCATCGTTTTTTCGACTCTGGTTTGCGGGTCGTTCCAAACCTGCCGCAGCCGTAAACGCGAGCAGGCTTGGCGGAAACAGGCTTTTCCCGAAGCGGAATGCAGTTTGATAAAGGAAGGCTGCTGTTACGACATCGTGCTTTCAGACGGCCGCACCTTCCGCCAAGCCGAAATACTCGGCACGGCGCAGGGCAAAGAAGCAGATTTTCTGTTCGGCTATGGAAGCATGCTTGTGCTGCGTCTTTCAGACGACCGCAAAGCCTATATGCGGCAGGCATGTATCCGCTGCATGATTGAAAGCGAAAGGTCGTCTGAAAGTACAGCTTCAATGAAGTTAAAACCAATATTTACAAGTTTTACGGGCGGATGCCGGCAGGATTACATTGGATAAACAATCGTCGTACTAATAATACGAAGCAGAAATCCTGCCACAGACTAGCCGTCCCCCACCCTTTTTACGGCGGCAGGCGGATGCCTGAAGGGATTACATTAACCTTCCACGTTAAAAAACCGTATCCCTTCAAATATTAGCCGCCGCGTTGCCAACCATTCGAGGTCGTCTGAAAACGCTGCTTTTGTAAAGCTAAAGCATCAGACCACCTAAAACCAACAACACAAAAGGAAATGAAAATGGCTAACACCACCTTGTTCCAATCCGTTAAAACCCGTTTGACTGCCGCCAATACCCGCAACGAAGCAGGCGGCATCGCCTACACGCTGACACCCAAACAACAGCTCGCCCAGCTTGCCGCCACCGGCTGCCTGAACAGCACCTACTACGCCGATGCGCAAGACCAGCTTGAGCAAGTATTGGCATTGGCAGAAAACTTGGATGCCGAGTTTATCGCCAAAACCGCCGTGTACGCCCGTCAGAAAGGTTTTATGAAAGACATACCCGCGCTGTTGCTTGCCGTATTGGTGCAGAAAGATGTGAACATGCTTGCCCGCGTATTCGACCAAGTAGCGGACAACGGTAAAATGTTGCGCAACTTCGCGCAAATCATCCGCAGCGGCGCAGTCGGCAGAAAATCCTTCGGCAACCGTCCGAAAAAACTGATACAGACCTGGCTTTTGACCGCCACCGAAAAACAACTGTTGAACGCAGCCGTCGGCAATTCGCCGTCGCTGGCGGACGTGGTCAAAATGGTGCATCCCAAACCGCGTGAAGCATGGCGCGCCGCATGGTTTGCGTGGCTCATCGGCAAACCGTATGACCGTGCAGCATTGCCGCCCATCACCCGCGCTTTTGAAGACTACAAACAAAGCCGCCAAGGCACATTGCCCGACGTTCCGTTCCAAATGCTCACTGCGTTGGAATTGAACAGCGGCGACTGGGCGCAAATCGCCCGCAACGGCTCATGGCAGCAGGTTCGCCAAAACCTGAACACATTCCTGCGCCATGATGTGTTTGCGAAAAGCAAAAACATCAAAATGGTGACAGAAAAACTGCGCGACAAAGCCGCCATCCGCCGCGCCCGCGTCTTGCCTTACCAATTGCTGACCGCGTATCAGGCAACATCCGAACAGATGCCGTCTGAAATCCGCGAAGCGCTGCAAGACGCGATGGAAACCGCCGTACAAAACGTACCGGCAATCCGAGGCAAAGTCGTGGTTTGCCCGGACGTATCCGGCTCCATGCACAGCCCGGCTACCGGCTATCGCGGCAGCGCGACCAGCAGAACCCGCTGCATCGACATCGCCGCGCTCGTATCCGCCGCCATGTTGCGCACCAACCCGAAAGCCCGCGTAATACCGTTTGAACGAATCACGGTAAACGTGCAGCTCAACCCGCGCGACAGCGTCATGACCAACGCCGAAAAACTCGCCAATATCGGCGGCGGCGGAACGGCATGTAGCGCACCGCTCGCCCTGTTGAACCGCGAAAAAGCCGATGTGGACTTGGTCGTCATCGTATCTGACAACGAAAGCTGGGCAGATTGCGGACCACATTGGAGCGGCAAAACCGGCCTGATGAAAGAATGGGACATCCTGAAACAACGCTGCCCCGAAGCCAAACTCGTCTGCTTGGACATCCAGCCCTACACCACCGCGCAAGCGCAAAACCGCCATGACATCTTGAACATCGGGGGCTTCTCCGACCAAGTGTTCACGCTCATCGGCTCGTTCGCCGAGCAAGGTATGGGCGCGGATTTCTGGGTGGAAGAGATTGAGAAAACCGAGCTGGTGGCGGTAAATTAGCCAAGGGGTCGTCTGAAGATAAGGTGGCAACGTTTTCAGACGACCTTACCGGTAAAAGATTGAGTGGCAAACATGAATGCTGACGAACTTGCTCTGTGCGAAACCTTTCCCGCAGCCTTGCGACATGAAGCGGAAATGCTGATTTTGCGGCAGCCCTACCGCAGCCGCTTGCCCGTCCGCCAAGGAGAAACCGTTGTTTCAGACGGACAGACAATCCGCCTCATCAGACGCCAATATGCAGCTTTCCATGCGAAAGGAGATGAGGTTCGGCAACTGATGGCACACTGTCTGAATACCCGCCATCACGACGATCATGTTCGCGAACGTCATTTCAAACCGCTGCTCGCCGCCGGACAGCCTGCGTTCGTCCTGCCTTTTGCCGCACAGTTACTCGGCGAATATGTTTTGCCGATACAATTTGACGTTGCCGTATTTTTCCAACACAACGCTGCAGCTTTGGCACGTTTTTTCGCTGACAACCCGCTTTATTGGCAAAAGCAGAAAGACCGTATCCGCAGCTATTGGCATTGTTATCACAGCCGCCGTTATCCCGATTGGCAAAGTTATCCCGTCCGTTTGCTGGCGGAAGAAATCAATAAGGAAATCGCCCGTATTGTTTTCAGACGACCTCCTACGACAAACGTCGTCTGAAAATCCAAATAAGGAAACCAAACACCATGCAAAAATTCATCTTAATCCGCGGTCATCAAGGTTCTGGAAAATCGACTTTTGCCGAACAAAAAGCCGCCGAATTTAAAGCGCAGTATCCGGATGCGGAAATCGTCCGTATTGAAAACGACTTGTTCATGACCGATGAAAACGGCGTGTACCGTTGGTCGGGCGAGGCGGTGGATAAGGCGCAGAAACGCGGTAATGCCTTGATGACCGAAACCTTAAAAATCGGACGCCAAAATCCGAACCGCAACATTTTAATCATCCATTCCAACACCAACCAAAAGGCTTCGCGTTGCCGCCATTTGTTGGATTTGGCGAAAAAAAGCGGTTTCGAAACAGAAATCTACCGTATGCACAATTTCTATCCCAACCTGCACGGCGTGAAAGAGCATGACGTATTGGCGGCTTATATCAAGCTGAACCAAAACCGCGTGGCAAACGAAATCCACGTCGATGCCATGCAGCCCGCCAGCGCGGAACAGCTGGAAAAAATCAAGCAAATACAGTCTTTCGAGCAGCAACCCTTGTCGTTTGACGAAGCGCAGCAAACCTTCATCACTGAAAATTATCTGCAACACGGCAGCCGCAACTTTACCGCCAAAGCATCCAAACGTTATCCCGAATTGCGCGTGTTGAAATACGCCCGTAGCGTGTTCTACGACAACCGCTTCGACGATGCGCTGCTGGAAATGCGCGGTTTGATTATCGACGCGCACAACCGCATCATCGTGCGCCCGTTTAAAAAAGTGTTCAATTATTCGGAACGTATTGCCAAAGGCAGCCGTTATCCGATCCGAATCGGCGACGATAGATTGGTGGATGCGGTCGTAAAAGTAAACGGCTTCCTCGGCTGCTGCACTTTCGTCTCGCTTTCAGACGACCACCCGTCCCACGGCGCGGCGTTTGACGGTAAAGTGCTGTATTCAACCACCGGCTCGCTTGATAGCGCGTTTGCCGACATGACCGCCGCACACTGCGCGCAATACGAAACCCTGTTCCGCGCTTATCCGAACCACACTTTTTTGTTTGAAATCACAGACGCGAAAGACGTCCACATCATCCGCGAAGAATTGGGCGAAACCCTAATCGGCTGCATCGACGTGGCGACAGGCCGTCAGTTTACTGAAGCCGAATTGGACGAAATCGGCAAACAATACGGCATCCGCCGCCCAGAAACGCTAAAAAACATCACGTTCGGCGAGCTGAAAGGTCGTCTGAAAAATGTGGAACACGAAGGCTTTATGGTATTTGATGCGCAAAACGGCGAAATGCTGTTCAAACTCAAATCGCCGTATTACCTGATTTCCAAGTTTCTGGGACGAAGCAACGAAGGCAATATCGGACGCAAGCTCGACAAACGCCACATCGATGAAGAGTTTTACCCCTTAATCGACCATATCCACGACCATCGTGAAGCGTTCAACGCTATGCCGGAATTGGATAAGATCGCGTTTATACAAGCATTCTTACGGCAACTGTAAGGTCGTCTGAAAAATGCCGGACGCTTGTGATAATATGACGGCGGCGGATACTTCGTCTCATCCGCCCCTCATTATTGCAAAAGGAAAAATGATGAAAAAAACCAATATTGTCAAAAAATTGATGCTTGCCGCCGTAATGTTCCCGTTGGCGGCACAGGCGGCGCAAGCTGCGGAGATGGCGTCCTTCGGCGAACCGCCCAAAGACTTCAAAATCGACTATCAAACCGAACAAAACGGCATGATCATGGTCGAGCTGGTACCGCAGAAACAGACCGTCGACAACTGGACACAAATGATTACCCTGCAATCCATGGCAGGCGCGAAACCGGGCGTAGAAAGATTTCGGGCAGATATGGCTTCCTTATGGCAGAATGCCTGTCCGAAAGGCAACTTTGACACTGTACGGGAAGGGGAAGAAAACGGTTATCCCTTCGTATTATGGCTAATGGCTTGCGAAAACAACCCACAAACCAACAAATCCGAATTTACTTGGGTAAAAGCAATACAAGGCAACGACGGCCTGTATGTGAAACAATACGCCTTCCGCTATGCACCCAACAAAGCCGAAGTCTTCGAGGCTATCAACCAGTTGCGTAATTTTACCGTCTGCGACAACAGCGCGAATCATCCTTGCAGCAAAAGCGGAAAATAAGCGTTTAAACGTTTTCAGACGACCTTGATGGCAGGGTACGACAAGGTCGTCTGTCTAAAACAAAAGCCATAATGCGCTTACGCCCCGCGTTCGAATGCCTCGATTTCACCAACCTTAGGCGCATAACTGCTGCTTGTGTCGTGGCACAAATCCAACCAAATATCCACCAGCGCCCAAGCGGCAGGCGCGGTAATCACATTCTGCCCCATGCACAACACCTGCGCGTCGTAGTTTTCCACCGAGCCGCGGACGGTAAGCAAATCGTGCGCCGTCGCCGCCCGTATGCCGCGTATCTTGTTGGCGGCAATCGCCGTACCCACGCCCGTACCGCAAATCAACAGCGCGCGGTCGGCACGTCCCGCCGCCACTTCCTGCGCCGCCGCAAACGAAAGCTGCGGATACGTTCCGTCCGATGACGACAAATCAACCAGACTGCCGACACGCGGATCGTTTTGTAAATGCGCTTTAAGCGCGTCTTTCAATAGTGCGCCGTTGGCAGGCGCGGCAATAACCAAACGCATACATACTCCTTAACCACATAATAAACATAACCAGCATACGCCCGCTTGCAAGACGGTTCAAGCCGATAGCCGCACTACCGCACCATAAACCGCATCGAAAAATCACAGGAAACGCAACATGAGCAAAATCTTTTTCACATCCGACCTACATTTTTCACACAAAAACATTGCCAAATTCTGTCCGCAGTTCCGCCCTTTCGACAACATCGCCGACATGGACGAATACCTGATCGAAACATGGAACAACACCGTCTCCCCCGACGACGACGTATACAACTTGGGCGATTTGTCTTTCGCCCACGACATAAAAAAAATCGCAGCCGTCCTATCGCGCCTCAACGGCAAACACCACCTGATTTACGGCAACCACGACGACATCATCCGCCGTCACAACAAATACCTGTTTGAAACCGTCAAATACGACGGACACCCGTTACTATCATCCGCCCGAACCTACCGAAAACTGCAATTGGACGAAATAGACAACACGCTGATTTTGTTTCACTACCCGATTAACGAATGGGATGGCTGCCACAAAGGCTGGTATCACTTATACGGCCATTTGCACGACCGTCTGGCAGAAATCCCCGGCCGCGCCTTAAACGTCGGCTTCGACCTGCACGGCCGTTTCCTCACCCCGCAAGACATCGACAGCTTCCTCAGCCCGCTGCCGAAAATCTCATATTTCGGAGAAAACCCGACCGTTCCGTCCCAAGTGGAGGCTGCCAAGGATTTCGTAGCACACCAGTTACGTTCACTCAATAATAAAGCCAATCAGAAGGCGCAAAAATATAGTCAATTAAAATTAAAATAGGACAGTAACGCATCGTCAAATCGGGCGTAATCAGACAATACGGTTCTCAGATACCGCTTAATATTCGCCCACACCTTCTCAATCGGGTTGAGCTCAGGTGA
>JVVZ01000234.1:0-2353 GCA_001062585.1 Neisseria meningitidis | reverse complement strand
CAGTACAGATAGTACGGCAAGGCGAGGCAACGCCGTACTGGTTTAAATTTAATCTACTATATTTCAAATAGCCTTAAATCATTCCGATAAGTAAAATTCAGACGACCTGCGTCTGATGTTCGTCGCCGCTTCGCCCGCGGATAATGCCCAAACGGTAAACGGTTTCGCCTTCTTGCTTTTTCACGCCTGAAATCCTGCCGGCTTCGTGTTGTTGCCACCACAGAATACTTCATGTAAATTCCCGCCTGCTCCAACAACCTCTATTCCAAAGAAACCACCATGAACAGACAAAAATATACCGCAGCCCTCCTGCTCGCCGCCGCATTCTCTGTTGTACACGCCGAACCGCAAGAAGCATCCTTCCAAGACCAATGCGCCCTGGTCGGACTGATGGCTCAAACCGCTATGGGCGAACGTTTGTCCGGCACGGGCATCGGACAAGCCGTCGAAAAAATGAACGAACGCTTTATGGTTGTTGCCAAAAACGATTACAGCCGCTCCTTCATTCAAGGGCTAACCGAGCGCGTGGCGCAAGAAATCTACCACTTTCCGCAATCGGCTTTGAACGCCGTCCCCAAATCCGATTACGCCATCTTCGCCCGAGATACTGGCAAGGCGGAATATCAGCTTTGTATGAAAGCCCTGACAGGCAAAACCGAATAAAGCAGGTCGTCTGAAAAGGATGAAACCCCATTTTTCAGACGACCCCTTTTCACGAAAATCCGAAACCCCACCCCGTCAAATATGCGATAATACCGCCACCTCAAACCGATTTCAGACGACCCATGCGCCTCAACGCCCGTCCCGCCCGTTTTGCCCGTACCGCACGCCGCGGCGCGTCCGTCGTTGTTTCGTAAAACCCCGCCTTCGCGGGGTTTTTGCCGAATTGAAGAAAGGAAGCCGAATGCCCAACCCGCTTTACCGACAACACGTCATCTCCATTTCCGACCTGACGACCGAACAGCTCGAGCTGCTCCTGCAAACCGCCCTCAAGCTCAAAGCCGACCCGCGCGACGACCTGCTCGAAGGCAAACTCATCGGCTCATGCTTTTTCGAACCCTCCACCCGCACGCGCCTGTCGTTTGAAACCGCCGTACAACGCTTGGGCGGCAAAGTCATCGGCTTCTCCGACGGCGCCAACACCAGCGCGAAAAAAGGCGAAACCCTCGCCGACACCGCCCGCATCATCTCCAGCTACACCGACGCCATCATCCAACGCCACCCCAAAGACGGCGCCGCGCGCGTGTCCGCCGAGTTTTCCAAAGTCCCCGTCATCAACGCCGGCGACGGCACCAACCAACACCCCAGCCAAACCCTGCTCGACCTCGTTACCATTTATGAAACCCAAGGCCGTCTGAACAACCTCAAAATCGCCATGGCGGGTGACCTCAAATACGGCCGCACCGTCCACTCCCTCTGCCAAGCCCTCAAACGCTGGGACTGCGAATTCGCCTTCGTCTCCCCGCCCAGCCTCGCCATGCCCGAATACATCACCGAAGAACTCGAAGCCGCAGGCTGCCGCTACCAAATCCTGCCCGACCTCGAAGCCGCCGTCGAATGGGCGGACATCCTGTACATGACCCGCGTCCAGCGCGAACGCTTCGACGAACAAGAGTTCGCCAAAATCCAAGGCAAATTCAACCTCAACGCCGCCATGCTCGCCAACGCCCGCCCCAACCTGCGCGTGTTGCACCCCCTGCCGCGTGTTGACGAAATCCACCCCGACGTCGATGCCACGCCGCACGCCTACTATTTCGAGCAGGCGACCAACGGCGTTTACGCCCGCATGGCGATTTTATCGCTGGTGTTGAACGAAGAAGTATAAGGAGCAAATATGGAAACCCCCAAACTCAGCGTCGAAGCCATCGAAAAAGGCACCGTCATCGACCACATCCCCGCCGGCAAAGGCCTGATTATCCTGCGCCAATTCAAACTGCTGCACTACGGCAGCGCCGTAACCGTCGGCTTCAACCTGCCCAGCAAAACCCAAGGCAGCAAAGACATCATCAAAATCACCGGCGTCTGGCTGGACGACAACGCCGCCAACCGCCTCGCCCTCTTCGCCCCCGAAGCCGTCGTCAACACCATCGACCACTTCAAAGTCATCAACAAACGCCGGCTCACCCTGCCCGACGAAATCGCCGAAGTGTTCCGCTGCCCGAACACCAACTGCGCCAGCCACGGCGAGCCGGTGAAAAGCCGCTTCTACGTCCGCAAACAAAGCGGTCAGACCAAGCTCAAATGCCACTACTGCGAAAAAACCTTCAGCCGCGATTCTGTGGCGGAGGCTTAGTTTTCGCTAAGAGCGTGTTCATAGTCTTCGTAGCAGGACTCCCAAGAAAGCCAAAGCTAC
>JVVZ01000233.1:0-6167 GCA_001062585.1 Neisseria meningitidis | reverse complement strand
TCTGTACTGTCTGCGGCTTCGTCGCCTTGTCCTGATTTAGTTAATCCACTATATAGTCGAATATCTAAAAACCGTAACGGCGTTATCAGTTATAATAAAAGGCTGACACAAACCTGCACGGAACCGTATCATGTATCACTACAAATCCGAAGCCACCCAATTCCTCGACAAACTCATCGAAGACAATCCGCAACTGGAAACACAACGCCTTGAAAACCGCCATCTGTTGTGGGATGTCGAGCTGGACCCTCAAGAACAGAAAGAATTCGAAGCCGCCAAAGTCGCCAAAAAACCTTATACCTACTACCAAGACTGACGGCCAAACGGCATGACCACCCAGACACACAATATCGACCCGGCGCTGCAAGACTACCTCAACAGCATCGGCGAAAAAGAGCATCCCGTCCTGACCGCCCTGCGTTCGCGCACGCAATCCCACCGTTTAGGGAAAATGGCGATTGCCCGCGAACAGGCAGCCTTGCTGACCTGGCTCGCGCGCCTGCTCAAAGCCGAAAAATATCTGGAAATCGGCGTGTTTACCGGTTACAGCAGCACCGCAGTCGCCTTAGCCCTGCCCGAACACGGCAAAATTACCGCCTGCGACATCAACGTCACCTTTACCGATATCGCCCGCGAAACCTGGCAGGCAGCGCAAGTCGCCCATAAAATCACCCTCCACCTCCAGCCCGCCCTGCTGACCTTGGACGACTTGATAAGCCAAGGCGAATCAGGCAGCTACGACTTGGCGCTGATCGATGCCGACAAACCGCCCACCCCGCAATATTTCGAACGCTGCCTGCAACTGGTTCGCAGTGGCGGCGTTATCGCCATCGACAATGTCCTGCTGAACGGGCGCGTTATGGGTGAAGCAGAACGCGATGCCCCGCCCAGCCTGAACATACTCCAGTCCTTCAACCGCAACCTGCCCGACGATTCCCGCATCGTACCCATTACCCTGCCCGTCGGCGACGGTCTGACTTTGCTGCTTAAAAAATAAAATGAACAAAACCCTTCCCATCCTGTTTGCCGGTATCATCCTGCTCAACGCCTGCGCCTCTACCGCCCCCAAACCCAAATCCGGCGACACCTTCATGCTGCCCGATATTCCCACCGCCGCAGCCGAATCCTCCGCCATTCCCTATCCCGATTTGAACACGATGACTCAAATCGAACGCTTGGGTATGCAGGTCGAACGTTTGGAGCGCGAGATGGAAAACACCAACCAGCGCCTGCAACAACTCGAAAAACAAAACAAAACCCCGCGTCACACCAATAGGAAAGTGCCCGCCCAGCGTTTGGACGACCAAAAACTCAAAAGCACCTATCTGGCAAACGGCGGCACCGCGCCTTCAGAAGCCGACTCCGCCGACCAAAATGAAACCCGCCTATACAACCAAGCCCTCAAATACTATCAGCGCAACAATTACGCCGCAGCGGCAGCAGTCTTAAAAGGAGCAGACGGCGGCAACGGCAGCGAAAGCGCCCGACGCAATATGTATCTATTGCTGCAAAGCCAACAGCGCATGGGCAATTGCGAATCCGTCATCGAAATCGGCGGACGCTTCGCCAACCGCTTCCGCAACAGCCCGCAAGCCCCCGACGCGCTCTTCAGCATCGGGCAATGCCAATACAAGCTGCAACAGAAAGACATCGCCCGCAACACATGGCGCAAACTGATACAGAGCTACCCCGGCAGCGCCGCCGCCAAACGCGCCGCCGTCAGCATCAAGCAACGATAACTTTTCAGACGACCTCCCATATTCAAAGGTCGTCTGAAATCATTCATTGAATAACGTTTTATACACCAGGAGTAAATATGGCCAAAATCGGCATCATCATGGGCAGCAACAGCGACTGGCCCGTCATGCAGCAGGCAGCGCAGTTTCTCAAAGAGTTCGGCGTCGAATACGAAGCCCGCGTCGTGTCCGCACACCGCACCCCCGATTTAATGTTCGAATACGCCGAAACCGCCCGCGAACGTGGCATCAAAGCCATCATCGCGGGCGCAGGCGGCGCGGCACACCTGCCCGGCATGGTTGCCGCCAAGACCACCGTCCCCGTATTGGGCGTTCCCGTGCCCAGCAAATACCTGCGCGGCGAAGACTCCCTGCTCTCCATCGTGCAAATGCCCAAAGGCGTTCCCGTCGCCACTTTCGCCATCGGCGAGGCAGGTGCCGCCAACGCCGCCCTGTTCGCCATCTCGCTGCTTGCCAACGAAAACCCCGAGCTGGCGCAAAAACTTGCCGATTTCCGCGCCAAGCAGGAACAAACCGTTTTAGACATGGAACTGCCTGAGGCATAACCATCGAGATTGCTGGGAAGGTCGTCTGAAAGGCAAATAGAAATCTTTGTATTCTGACGACCATACCAGCTTCGCTTTTTATATTGTGCGCGACAATCGCTGGATATAACTGCTAATCTGCGTCAGTTCCAAACCAAATCTTTTTAATTACATCTAAATTAGAAGAAAATTTTTTATAGTCATCCTGAATTTTCGATACTAAAGAATTTAATTCAGCATATAACTCATGGCTGAAATTTATATTTATATTTATATTTCTTTCTCTGCCCCCTAATATCTCCATATTCAGTATATTATTTTTCTTAAATTTCATATTCAAGATATTATTCTTCTTGCTTATCTTAACAGTAAGTGATTCAAAGTTTAATTCGTTTTGATTATTATCTGAGATCAATTCTATAAAATCCAATAAATTGCCATAGTCCTCTTCACCGGCAATATATAGAGACAGACCATTTCCCAAATTGATATAAAAACTAGAATCAATATAGACTTGACTACACTGATTAAATTTCTCTAAATACAGAAAATTAAATTTCCAATTTATCTCAAAATAGAAATTATATTGATTGAGTGAAAAATTATATGTACTATTTAAATTCATTATTTCCTTTATCCTTTATAACCTAAATATTTAGCTATCTTTTTAACTTTATCTTCCATGATTTCGTTCTCCCCATTTTCAGACGACCTTTTTTAATCACTCAACCCTCTGAACAACAATGAACAAAACTTTTGCAGCCATCCTACTCGCCGCCCTACTCTGCGCCTGCCAAAGCCCAAGCAAACTGACCCAAGCGACTGAAGCAGCCCTCACCCGACAAGCACAAGCCACAACGGGTAACCTGATTATTTTCTACGATGAAGGCATAGGCTCAGGTCCATTGATAAAGGCAGTGAAAGATTCCGGCGCAAGTTTGTTTTACGAATACAAAAACCTGCACGGAATTGCCATTCGTCCATCAGCCAGAACCAATATTCAAGATGCCATTGCTTATTTCCAAAAGGTAAACGGCGTATTGTCAGTCGAACAAGACCGACTGATGAAACTTCAATAAGAGTCAGCACTTAAATCAGCACACCTTTTGGAAGCCGATTATGTTTGAAGCTTTTATGATAGACTGATTTTTTAGTTTACAATGTATATTACCTATTGCCTTCCTTTCAGGCAGGAATACGTTATAAAAAATACACAGAAAAAAATAAAACGAATGGGAGCATGATGGCAAACCGTATTTTCAGTATAAAATTTATAAAACCAATTAATTACCTCATTTTATTGCTACTTATTTCGTTTTCATTTCTCCTTAATACTGATGAATTTTACATCATAGACTATATAATTGATGG
The DNA here is from genome assembly GCA_001062585.1 of Neisseria meningitidis. Classification (GTDB taxonomy): domain Bacteria; phylum Pseudomonadota; class Gammaproteobacteria; order Burkholderiales; family Neisseriaceae; genus Neisseria; species Neisseria meningitidis_D. The sequence continues at coordinate 2,515 of JVVZ01000233.1, read as the reverse complement.
GGATGTCTATAATTTATCCGATTTACAAGGTGAAATAAACGACAACCCCATGATTATTAAATTATTTTTAATAATAAACAATATTTCTATTCTATTCTTTCTATTAGGAAGAAAGTTTATTGGCATTTTCTGTTTCATCCTTACAGCGTATTATTTTTCCCATTTAATAGGCGACCTAGATTTATTGTTTCATATCATTTACTCAAGTATAAAACTTAAAAATTTATGGCTGACTTTAATACTCGTTTTGTATTTTTTACTGTGTTTGATTAACCTTTTTCCCCTGTTCAGTTCTGTGAAAAAATAAAAAAGGTCGTCTGAAAACCCAAACTTCGGTTTTCAGACGACCTCTTTGCTTTTAAAAATCAAATCAAACCATTTAAGCTCAAATCGTACCGCTGCCCTGCGCTTTCGGTTTGGCGGCACCGAATTCCAGTTTGCTCAAGGCGGAAAGGTAGGCTTTGGCGGTGGCGACCAAAACGTCGGTATCCGCGCCTTGTCCGTTGACGACGCGATTGCCGCGCGCCAAACGGACGCTGGTTTCGCCTTGGCTTTCCGTGCCTTGCGTTACGGCGTTGACGGAATAAATCTGCAAAGTCGCGCCGCTTTGCGCCACGCTCTCAATCGCTTTGAAAATCGCATCGACAGGGCCGGAGCCGGTGGCGGAAGCGCGTTTTTCTTCGCCTTTGATGCTGAACACGATGTCGGCGCGCGGCTCTTCGCCGGTTTCGGTGCTGATTTTTTGGGAGATGAATTTGTAGCTTTCCGCATTCATGCTGCCCATTTCGTCGGACACCAGCGCGTGCAGGTCTTCATCAAAGATTTCGCGTTTTTTGTCAGCGAGTTCTTTGAAGCGGGCAAACGCGGCGTTCAGCGCCTCTTCGCTTTCCAACTCGATGCCCAAATCCGCCAGTTTGCTGCGGAACGCGCTGCGACCGGACAATTTGCCCAAGGTCAGACGGTTGGTTGACCAGCCGACCGATTCGGCAGTCATGATTTCATAGGTTTCGGGGTGTTTCAACACGCCGTCCTGATGGATGCCTGATTCGTGTGCAAAGGCGTTTGCGCCGACCACCGCCTTGTTGGGCTGAATCGGATAGCCGGTAATGGTGGACACCAGTTTGGATACCGGCACGATTTGCGTGGTGTCGATGCCGGTTTCCAAGCCGAAAAGGTCATGGCGCACTTTCAACGCCATCACGATTTCTTCAAGGCTGGCATTGCCCGCGCGTTCGCCCAAGCCGTTGATGGTGCATTCCACCTGGCGCACGCCTGCCTGAACAGCGGCCAGCGAGTTGGCAACCGCCATACCCAAGTCATTGTGGCAGTGGGTCGACCAGACTACTTTGTCGCCGTTGGGCACGCTTTTGATGATGTTGCTGATACGCTCGTACCACACGGAAGGGATGGAGTAGCCGACAGTATCGGGAATATTGATGGTGGTCGCGCCCGCTTCGATAACCGCCGTAAAGATTTTGGCGAGGAAGTCCAAATCCGAACGCACAGCGTCTTCGGCGGAAAATTCCACATCGTCGGTGTATTCTTTGGCGATTTTCACTGCTTTGACCGCCGCATCGATGACCTGCTGCGGCTTCATTTTCAGTTTGTGCTCCATGTGGATGGGGCTGGTGGCGATGAAGGTATGGATGCGTTTTTTCGGCGCGGGGGAAACGGCTTCGCCTGCTTTGCGCACATCGTTTTCAACGGCACGCGCCAACGAGCAGACCGTGGATTTGGTGATGATTTTGGCAATCGCATTGACCGACTCGAAATCGCCCGGGCTGGCGGCGGCAAAACCCGCCTCAATCACATCCACGCCCATTTTCTCCAACTGGCGGGCAATGCGGATTTTCTCCTCTTTGGTCATGGATGCACCGGGCGACTGCTCGCCGTCGCGCATGGTGGTGTCGAAAATAATTACGCGGTTGGTCTGTGTCATTTCTGTTCTCTCCAGAGATTCGTTTTTTTGTAAAAAAGCATTCAAATCCAGCGGCCTGCCTTGCGCTTCCGCCAGCGCGGTCAGCTTTTGCAGTTGCGCCAAAGGCAGCGACCCGCGCGTGCGCCATTTATAGATGGCAGCAGTTGTTGCGGCATTTTCGGGATCGTGCTGTTTCAACGCTTCGGCAAGTGCATTCACGCCGCCGAAATAAGCAACTAAGCGGTCAATGTCTAATTGCATGATGTTCCTTGTCCAAACTTTATCGAAATTATGGTTTGCTTTGGAAGGGGATTATACGCATTTTAGACAAAACGACAATCTATTTTTCTAAAAATACGGATTTACTTTTTAAAAATAGAATTATTTTATACATTTTGTCCAATTTAGTTTCAAAATATTAAATACAAAAAGGCAGGCAACACATACCTGCCGCCAAATAATGAATAGGCATTACAGTCCAAACTTCACTTGCTTATTTTGACTGTCTAGCACACCATAACGGCAATACATCACAAGCCGAAATATATAGTGGATTAAAATAAAAATGAGACAAGGCGGCAACGCCCGCCGTGTACG
>JVVZ01000232.1:0-1881 GCA_001062585.1 Neisseria meningitidis | reverse complement strand
CTTAGAGAATCGTTCTCTTTGAGCTAAGGCGAGACAACGCCGTACTGGTTTAAATTTAATCCACTATACTTTGTCAGTAAAAGAGACGGTTCCCTGCTTTGTTAAGAAGTGAATATGCAGCATATGTGGTTTTAAACTGAAATAAAATTATATGAATAATAATAAGTTATAAATATTTTTGTATTATTTCCCTTGCTGCTCTTGAAATATTTAGAATTTTTGTTTTAAACTGCACACATTACCTATTCCATTATTTATGTATTCTGTCATGCAAACAGCGCATCATTCATCTGCTTTCTTCTATTGGTACCACACAAACGTGCGGTACTTTTTTGCGCTTGTCTGAAACAGATTAGAGATAGGATACGCAAATCAGAGCCGCCTCATTTGAGCGGCTTTTTTGTTACCTATACATGGCCGCATCAATTGAAATATGAAATAAAACACAACTGAATCAGGATTACAGCCATGACACCCTCCATACACGCCCAAACAAAAAACCTTCCTTTACACCGCTGCCAAATGATTGTTGACGGCAACAGCCATCACACAACAGCTTCCCAAGCCTTGCCGGGCAGTGCAGATACGCTGATTAGCGAGGCATTGATTCCGCAAATCCGTATGGTTGCCACTTTGATTGCAGGCGAAAGGCACGATTTTGAAGCAGACAGTCCTGCTGTCTTTACGGAGGAAGCCGACTTTTTTGCCGCACGCATCTTGGTATTGGGGGTACACCGTTTCCATCTGGATATCACGCTGTTGCCTATGCTGAAAACCGCCAACCAACGCGCCCAAGCGTTTGCCAAACGCCACCATCTCCCATTTACCCCCGCCCAAATGCATATGAGCCTGCATGCCCGCCGTCCTGACAACTTGCTGATTGTCGAAACCGAACATGAAATGGAAAATCATGGCAGCCTGATTGCCAACAGCCTTGCTTTCGCAGCCAAACTTCCCCGCCTGCCTTTGTAAACCATATTGACGCACTTGATAAAAATCAAATTTGCACCATATTCCACGGCAAGGCGCAGTATATTGACGCGCAGTTTGCCGATAACGCTCGGCTTAGACAATACCACTTCAAAAAGGATAAAAAAATGAAAAAACTCATTGCCTTAGCCGCACTTTCCTCACTTGCTCTCGCTGCCTGCAAAGACAATACCCAAGCCCAGCTTGAGCAGCAGCAAAAACAAATCGAAGCGCTTCAGCAGCAACTTGCCCAACAACAAGACAATACGATTTACCAACTCACGCCGGAAGGTGTGAAAGATACCATTCCTGCCGAAGCACAAGCCAACGGCAACAATGGTCAGCCTGTGACCGGAACAGACGGACAACAATATATTTACGACCAATCCACTGGCAGCTGGCTGCTGCAAAGCTTGGTCGGTACGGCGGCAGGCGCGTTCATCGGTAACGCGCTGGCAAACAAATTCACACAAGCGCGCAATCAAAACAGCCCGATTGCCCAACGCGCACGCGCCCATTATTATCAAACGGCCCGTCCCAACAGCCGTACCAGCCAGCAACTCAATACCCGCAGCCTGCCTGCGCAACAACAGGCGGCGCAACAGCAACGTTACCGTCAAACAACCCAGCAGCCGTCCAATTATCGCCGCCCTATGAGTCGCGGTTTTGGCCGCCGCCGCTAAAGCCATTTGATTGTTTTAAACGGGTTTCCGATTCGGCAAAGAGTGCTGATCAGAGAAAGACAGCGTAACAGAGTTCGCAGATTTGCCGATTAAAACAGATGAAGGTCGTCTGAAAATTCAGACGACCTTTGTTTATGCATCGCCATAAAATGCAAGATGCCTTCAGTCAATACTCTTTATAGTGGATTAAAATAAAAATGAGACAAGGCGGCAACGCCCGCCGTGTACG
>JVVZ01000231.1:0-419 GCA_001062585.1 Neisseria meningitidis | reverse complement strand
GTATGCCATGGTTAAACCTTCAAAGTTGAGTATTGTACTATTTTGTTTTTAATTGATTATACCTTCAATCTACTCCCTCTTCCATCAGATGAGAGAGGGTTGGGGGAGAAGGTGGTTCTACAAGTTGCATGAATTTGATTTTACCTAAAACCATAAAGCCACCCTCATTCTAACCTTCCCCAGCAGGACAGAGGAAGGGATAGATTGCCGTTGCAGCAACGTGTAGCGTGGGCTTTGCCCACGAAATAAAATGCAAGGACAACCACCCCATTCGAATGGTTAAACGGTAGGTTTCGTGGGCAAAGCCCACGCTATGGATTTGGTTTATCTAAAGTGTTCATTGAATAAAATTCGCTTTGATTAAATATAGTGGATTAACTTTAAACCATTACGGCGTTGCCTCGCCTTAGCTCAAAGAG